>CAUQIP010000017.1:0-35722 GCA_963518235.1 uncultured Streptococcus sp.
GCGCACGCCTGATAAGCGTGAGGTCGGTGGTTCGAGTCCACTCGTGCCCATTAATTGGAGAATTACTCAAGAGGCTGAAGAGGACGGTTTGCTAAATCGTTAGGTCGGGTAACTGGCGCAAGGGTTCGAATCCCTTATTCTCCGTTTTTAATGAGGGTTTATAACTCTCTTTTTTTGTATTTTTAAGAATAGTAGAATAAAAACTTCAAATTTGTAAAACTTAATTGGATTACTTATCTGAAGTTTTTTTCGCTCTTTGTCAACTGTATAGGGCTGAAGAAATACTAAATTTTTATATATTGTTGATTTTATGATTGTGCTTGTTTATTACTACTTCCAACTCTTGAGTGAAATTTCGCCACTATTGAGCCAGATTTCTTTTCTGTTATCACATTGAACTAAAAGCTTGCCATTTTCTGAGATATCTTTAGCAAGTCCCTTGTAGTCTTTTTGATCCAGTGTGAAAGTAACTTCTTTTCCTAGAACGAATGACTGTTTTTTATAGAGGTATAATAACTCATCTGCTGGTGTTTCGAAGAAAATACGCCAGATTTCTATGATTAATTCATTCCTTGTTATAGGTGCTGGTGCTTTAAATAAACTAGCAGCTTTTTCTTTTAATTCTTGAGGAAAGTCTTTAATAGTGAAATTAATACCTACTCCAATAATGATATCTGTAACTAAGCCAGTTTCTACAGAGGTCATTGCCTCAGTAAGGATTCCTCCAATTTTATGATTGTTTAGGTAGATATCATTGACCCATTTTATGTCGACATCTATTAAAGTTAGGTTCTTAATGGCTTTGTAGATAGCTCCTGCTACAAGTAGTGTGTAGGATGGTAATTTGTCGTAGGGGAGATTTGGTTTAAGATGGAGTGTCATATAAATGCCACCTTGTGAGGAGTAGAAGGAGCGTTGAAAACGGCCTCGCCCTGCTGTTTGATAGGAAGCTAGATAGAGGGTGTTTGCTTCATTCCCTAAATCAATTGCTTCTTTTGCATCGAGTTGTGTTGATCTTGTTTCGGGTTTAAAACTGATTTTAATTGGAAGATTTTGTTCTAGAATCTCTGGAAGAATAAGGTCACCATTCATCAGTTTATATCCTTTGTTTTTGATGCTATCAATTTCAATGCCTTCTTGTTCTAGCCGCTTGATGGCTTTCCAAATTGATGTTCGGCTTAGGGATAGTTCTTCTGCGATTTTTTCTCCGCTGATATAGTCGGTTTCTTTAGCTAGAATATGGTAGACAGCTTGGTAGGATTTCATAGTGTTGCCTTTCTTTAAGAATAGTATATGATTTGAATCTAGTTTGGATAGTTGCTTCTAATCTTTATTTTATTACTACTATTTTAACATATGTCTAGTATTTTCGGCACGATTTTTTGGAGTGAATCTAGTCATTAAGCTTGAGTTTTGAAATCTCAGTATTTTTGCTCTCTTTTTTACCTAGAAAACGTTTCCTTTGTTTTCAAATTGCTAAAAAAGTGGTACAATATAGGATAGCTTACTATTATCTGAATCAACTGATTTGGAGAGAAAGGATTCGTTTTGAAATCAATAGGCTTTATTGAAAAGCTGAAAGGGTTGTCTAGTAAAGAGCTGATTTTATTGGGAATTATCCTGAGTATCTTTTTACCCTTTTATCTTTTTGTAGTTGTATTCTGTTTATATATTATCAGTTTGATTTTTACAGGAGACATGAAAAGTATTCTTCAGAAAATGGGGGAGCATCCGATGCTGCTTCTTTTTCTTGGCTATAGTACTGTTATATCCGTTTTTGCACAAAATTGGATGGGAATTGTGGCTTCAGTAGGAATTTTTCTATTTACTGTTTTCTTTTTGCACTATCAGTCGATTTTATCACATAAATTCTTTCGATTGATTTTGCAACTCGTCTTGTTTGGTAGCGTCTTGTCAGCTGCTTTTGCGAGTTTAGAACATTTCCAAATTGTAAAGAAATTTAACTATGCTTTTCTTTCACCCAATATGCAGGTGTGGCATCAAAATCGTGCAGAAGTGACCTTCTTTAATCCTAATTATTATGGAATTATTTGTTGTTTCTGTATCATGATTGCTTTCTATCTGTTTACAACGACCAAGTTGAATTGGTTGAAAGTATTTTGTGTGATTGCAGGCTTTGTGAATCTCTTTGGTTTGAACTTTACGCAAAATCGAACTGCCTTTCCTGCTATTATCGCTGGAGCCATTATTTATCTCTTTACGACCATTAAAAACTGGAAGGCCTTTTGGCTTAGTATTGGGGTCTTTGCGATTGGCTTGAGTTTCCTCTTTTCCAGTGATTTGGGAGTTCGGATGGGAACTTTAGACTCTTCTATGGAAGAACGCATTTCTATCTGGGATGCTGGGATGGCTTTGTTTAAGCAAAATCCTTTTTGGGGTGAGGGGCCATTGACCTACATGCACTCTTATCCTCGGATAAATGCTCCTTATCATGAACATGCTCACAGCCTTTATATTGATACGATTCTGAGTTACGGAATTGTGGGGACTATTTTATTAGTTTTATCTTCTGTTGCTCCTGTTCGCTTGATGATGGATATGAGTCAGGAGTCGGGGAAACGTCCGATTATCGGTCTTTATCTATCTTTCCTTACAGTGGTTGCTGTGCACGGAATCTTTGATTTGGCCCTCTTCTGGATTCAGTCAGGTTTTATTTTCTTATTAGTTATGTGCAGTATTCCATTGGAGCATCGAACTTTGGTATCAGATATGACGGATTAAGTTTATAAGATTGAAATCTTCTACCTTGAGTAGGAGATTTTTTTACTGGGAAAAATTATTTCCAAATCGAAATAGTTGACAGTTGGAACGATGAGTGTTACAATTGTTTTATTCATTTCGATATGGAAATAAATTGGAGGTGTCATGAAAGATAGTCATTTGGTAGCCCATCATATTCGTTTGTTGAATGGGCGGATTTTTCAAAAGTTACTGAGCCAAGACCCTGAAGCTCTTTATCGGAGTGAACAGGGCAAGATTTTAGCGGTTTTATGGAATAGTGAAACTGGCTGTGCAACTGCGACAGATATTGCGCTTGCGACTGGGCTTGCTAACAATACACTGACGACTATGATAAAAAAGTTAGAGGAGCAAAATCTTGTAACTGTTAGTCCATGTGGAAAAGATAAGAGGAAGAAGTATTTAGTTTTAACAGAGTTGGGGCTGGCCCAAAAAGTAGTAGCGGATCGAGTCAGTCAGAAATTGGATACTATCTTTTACAAAGGATTTTCAGAGGAAGAAATTCGTCAGTTTGAAGGTTTTCAAGAAAGAATTTTGGCTAATTTGAAAGAGAAGGAAAATGAGGTTTAAGATAGATCAAATTAGCTGTTTATAAGCAAAGGTCACTTTTTACTTTGTTTTCCAACTCTTAGGATAAGGAAACTATGTGGTTAGCTCTGGTCAGACTCAAATTGATGGTGATGCCTGTGCCCAGTACCATATCTTCCGTCTAGAAAACGGGAAAATTGTGGAGCATTGGGATAATAAGGAAGTTATGCCTAAGGTAGAAGACTTGATCAATAGAGGTAAGTTTTAAAAGAGGAAGAATATGATTGAATACAAAAATGTAGCGCTACGCTATACAGAAAAAGATGTCTTGAGAGATGTCAATTTACAGATTGAGAATGGGGAGTTCATGGTTTTAGTTGGGCCTTCTGGCTCAGGTAAGACGACCATGATTAAGATGATTAACCGTCTCTTGGAACCAACTGATGGAAATATCTATATGGATGGCAAGCGCATCAAAGACTATGATGAGCGTGATCTTCGTCTTTCTACTGGTTATGTTTTACAGGCTATTGCCCTATTTCCCAATCTAACAGTTGAGGAAAATATTGCTCTGATTCCTGAAATGAAGGGTTGGACTAAGGAAAAAATTGCTCAGAAAACAGAAGAGCTTTTGGCAAAAGTTGGCTTGCCAGTAGCTGAATATGGGCATCGACTTCCGAGTGAATTATCTGGTGGAGAACAGCAGCGAGTTGGTATTGTTCGGGCTATGATTGGTCAGCCTAAGATTTTGCTCATGGATGAACCTTTTTCAGCCTTGGATGCTATTTCGAGAAAACAGTTGCAGATTCTGACTAAAGAATTGCATAAAGAGTTTGGGATGACAACGATTTTTGTGACCCATGATACGGATGAGGCCTTGAAATTGGCGGACCGTATTGCTGTTTTACAGGATGGGGAGATTCGCCAGGTGGCGAATCCTGAGACCATTTTAAAAGCGCCTGCAACAGACTTTGTAGCAGACTTGTTTGGAGGTAGTGTTCATGACTAATTTAATTGCAACTTTTCAGGATCGTTTTAGTGATTGGTTGACAGCTCTATCTCAACATTTGCAGTTGTCACTTTTAACCTTGTTGCTGGCAATCTTTATAGCGATTCCATTGGCTGTTTATCTTCGCTATCATGAGAAGTTGGCGGATTGGGTTTTGCAGATTGCAGGGATTTTCCAGACTATCCCGTCTCTGGCCTTGTTGGGACTCTTTATCCCCTTGATGGGAATTGGAACCTTGCCGGCTTTGACAGCTCTAGTGATTTATGCGATTTTTCCGATTTTGCAAAATACCATCACTGGGCTAAAGGGAATTGATCCGAGTCTGCAAGAGGCTGGGATTGCCTTTGGAATGACTAGGTGGGAGCGTCTCAAGAAGTTTGAAATTCCACTTGCTATGCCTGTTATGATGTCTGGGATTCGGACGGCAGCGGTCTTAATTATCGGTACGGCAACTTTGGCGGCCTTGATTGGGGCGGGAGGACTGGGGTCCTTTATCCTTTTGGGAATTGACCGTAATAATGCCAGTCTGATTTTAATTGGGGCACTTTCTTCTGCAGTGCTTGCCATTGCCTTTAACTTCCTACTAAAAGTGATGGAAAAAGCAAAATTGCGGACGATTTTCTCTGGTTTTGCCTTGGTGACAATATTGCTTGGTTTGTCGTATAGTCCAGCCCTCTTGGCTCAAAAAGAGAAAGAAAACTTGGTTATTGCTGGGAAATTGGGTCCAGAACCAGAAATTTTGGCCAATATGTATAAGTTGCTAATTGAAGAAAATACCAGTATGACTGCGACTGTTAAACCGAATTTTGGGAAAACAAGCTTTCTTTATGAAGCTTTGAAAAAAGGCGATATTGATATTTATCCTGAATTTACTGGTACGGTGACTGAAAGTCTACTTCAACCATCACCGAAAGTTAGTCATGAGCCAGATCAGGTTTATCAGGTGGCGCGTGATGGTATTGCCAAACAGGATCATCTAGCCTATCTCAAACCCATGTCTTATCAAAATACCTATGCTGTAGCTGTTCCGAAAAAGATTGCTCAAGAATATGGCTTGAAGACCATTTCGGACTTGAAAAAAGTGGAAGGGCAGCTAAAGGCAGGCTTTACACTTGAGTTTAATGACCGTGAAGATGGAAATAAGGGCTTGCAGTCAATGTATGGTCTCAATCTCAATGTGGCGACCATGGAACCAGCCCTTCGCTATCAGGCAATTCAGTCAGGCGATATTCAAATCACGGACGCTTATTCGACTGATGCGGAATTGGCACGTTATGATTTACAGGTATTGGAAGATGACAAACAACTCTTCCCACCTTATCAAGGGGCTCCACTAATTAAAGAAGCTCTTCTCAAGAAACATCCAGAGTTGGAAACAGTTCTCAATAAATTGGCTGGTAAAATTACTGAAAGCCAGATGAGCCAGCTCAACTATCAAGTGGGTGTTGAAGGCAAGTCAGCAGAACAAGTAGCCAAGGAGTTTCTACAAGAAGAAGGTTTGTTGAAGAAATAGTTTGAAAATGTCAAACTCAACTTGCTTAAACGACTATAGAAAAGAATGCTCAGACAATGTCGTCTGGGCTTTTTTGATTGTTGAAAAGATAAAAACTCAGTAGCCTAGAAATAAGGCAACTGAGCTCTACTCTGTATTCAATTTTTAGGAATGAGAAGGTCTAGATAAAACTGGACAACTTCCTGGTATGTAAAGTCTTGTCCTTTTTTGAGCCACCAAGTCAATGTCTCGATAAAGTTGGACACGACCAAGTGTTGGAGGTAAGAAGTAGGCAGATTAGTGTGGGCTTCTTTTAAATCATCAGCCATCACGGAATAGACATGGTGTTCTAGCTCTTTATGGAGTTGACGGAGGAAGTAGTCATTTTTGGAAAATAGCAGACTGGTGATATGGTCTTGGTTTTTCTGAAAATGGAGAAAGAGGTGGGCGAGGTAGTCCTCAGTTGAAATGGGTTGCTCTCTTTCAAAGAGATGATGGAAGAGGTAGCGGCAAAGCTCGTCCAGAAGTAGTTCCTTACTCTCATAGTGACAGTAAAAGGTGGATCGTCCCACATCTGCGAGGTCAATGATATCCTGAACTGTAGTGGCTTCATAACCCTTATCGTTTAAAAGTTGTAGAAAAGCTTGATAGATGGCTTTTTTTGTTTTACTGATACGGCGGTCAATCTTAGTCATATGGACACTTGAGGCAAATTGTTCAGAACTGAATAAAGCTGACCTTTTGCTTCTATCCTTTCATTGAGTTTTAGTGGATAATGATAATGAACAAAATGTTCATAAATCTATTATAACAAAGGAATGAGAAAGATGAAGGCAAAATATACTGTTTGGATAGCTTTTTTCTTAAATTTAAGCTATGCTATTGTTGAGTTTATCGCAGGAGGAATATTTGGTTCGAGTGCCGTTCTCGCTGATTCTGTTCATGACTTGGGAGATGCTATAGCCATTGGCATATCAGCCCTTCTAGAAACAATCTCCAATCGTGAAGAAGATAGGCATTACACCTTGGGTTACAAGCGATTTAGTCTTTTAGGGGCCCTGGTGACTGCTGTGATTCTTATCACAGGATCCATCCTAGTGATTTTGGAAAATATAGCGAAAATCTTTCATCCACAATCGGTCAATGATGAGGGGATTTTCTGGTTAGGAATTATTGCGATTACTATCAATGTGCTAGCGAGTCTCGTCATTCGCAAAGGACAAACCAAGAACGAATCCATTCTCAGCCTGCACTTTCTGGAAGATACCTTGGGTTGGGTGGCTGTCATCCTGATGGCCATTGTTCTTCGATTTACCGATTGGTATATCTTGGATCCGCTCTTGTCTCTTGCTATTTCCTTCTTTATTCTGTCAAAAGCCCTTCCACGTTTTTGGAGCACGCTCAAGATATTCCTCGATGCAGTGCCAGAAGGAGTAGATATCCAGAAGATCAAGACGGATTTAGCAGAATTGGATCATGTCGCTAGTATCAATCAGCTTAATCTCTGGACTATGGATGGTTTGGAAAAAAATGCCATTGTCCATGTTTGTTTAAAAGAGATGGAGCATATGGAAACTTGTAAAGAATCTATTCGAATTTTCCTCAAAGATTGTGGCTTTCAAAATATTACCATTGAAGTTGATGTTGATCTAGAAAGTCACCAAGCACATAAGCGAAAGGTGTGAGTTGGAGCGGAATCATAGAGATTATTAGAGAAACAGCCTTGCTAGCGGTCGTTTTGTAATTCTAATCATTCTTTGTACTCTCTCTCAGAGTCAGTCTGGTTCCCAACATGGTTAGGCTAGGGATTTTGCGACCGTGGAGTACTTCCTTGTTAAGAATATCCATACCTGCTCGTCCCATTTCTTCAGTATAAACCGTGATGCTAGAAAGGGGAGGATAGACTTGCTTTGTCAGGCTGGTGTCGTTAAAGGAAATAAGACTGACGCGGTCTGGCAGGCTGATTCCAGCTTCTTGGAGGGCACGGAGGGCACCGATGGCTAAACTATCGCTGGCTGCGAAAAAGGCTGGCGGGAGTTGGTCTCCTAAGTTCTGAATGGCTTCTTTCATTAAGTCATAGCCAGACTGGGCAGTAAAGCTTCCTTGAAAGACCAGTTCATCATGATAGATTCCTTTTGTTTGACTGTAGTTTCTGAAGTTTTCAAGACGCTTGTCCTGAATGATTTCTTCTTGATCAGTTGTTTCTTCAAGACCTGTTAGAATCCCAATGCGATTCAACCCTTGGCTGAGGAAATAATCGACAACCTGTTTCATGGCAGTGTAAAAGTCCGTAATAATGCAGGTATGTCCCATGGAAAGTGTATCACTGTCTAGAAATACCAGGGGTTTTTGGTATTCTTCAAAGGCAGAAATCTGAGCTCGGCTAAATTTACCGATACAGAGAATCCCAATCACTTCCTCGCTCAGGGTAAAAGGATGGTCATTAAAATAGCGTAAGATATCATAGTCCAGTTCTTGGGCTCTTTTTTCTATGCCTAGGCGAATCTGGTAGTAGTAGAGGTCGTCCAGCTCCCCTTGTTCGCTGACCCATTGAATAATGGCAATCTTTTGCTTGGGTTTATGGGACTCGCCTGTCTTGAGGTGCTTAGTGTACCCCAGCTCTTCAGCAACAGTTAAAATACGGTGTCTGGTTTCTTCTGTAACAGATAGGCTCTGGTCGCGGTTGAGGACACGGGATACGGTCGCGATAGAGACAGAGGCTAACTGTGCAATGTCTTTTAAGGTAGCCATAAATCCTCCTTGATTAGATTAGTATATCATATTTTTCTGTATTTTACTGATAGTTTAGTAAAACTTTAGTAAAAGGGATTGACCTTGGGAAATCCCTTGTATACAATAGAAGAAAACGATTACACGTTAAGGTGACTTAACGGAAAGTAAAAGGAGAAATCATATGACACAACATCTTACTTCTGAAGCTCTTCGTAAAGACTTTCTTGCTGTTTTTGGTCAAGAAGCAGACCAAACATTCTTTTCACCAGGTCGTATCAACTTGATTGGTGAGCACACAGACTATAATGGTGGACATGTATTTCCAGCAGCCATTTCCTTAGGAACTTATGGGGCTGCTCGCAAACGTGACGACCAAGTTTTACGTTTCTACTCAGCCAACTTTGAGGACAAGGGCATTATTGAAGTTCCTCTAGCTGACCTCAAGTTTGAAAAAGAGCATAACTGGACCAACTATCCAAAAGGTGTCCTTCATTTCTTGCAAGAAGCTGGACATGTGATTGACAAAGGTTTTGATTTTTATGTTTATGGGAATATCCCAAATGGTGCTGGTTTGTCTTCTTCAGCATCCTTGGAACTTTTGACAGGGGTAGTGGCAGAGCATCTCTTTGATTTAAAACTAGACCGTTTGGATTTGGTTAAAATTGGAAAACAAACAGAAAACAACTTTATCGGAGTGAATTCTGGTATTATGGACCAGTTTGCTATCGGTATGGGGGCCGACCAACGTGCTATTTATCTTGATACTAACACCTTAGAGTATGATTTGGTACCACTTGATTTGAAGGACAATGTCGTTGTTATCATGAACACTAACAAACGCCGTGAATTGGCGGATTCTAAATATAATGAACGCCGTGCTGAATGTGAAAAAGCAGTGGAAGAATTGCAAGCAGCCTTAGATATTCAGACCTTGGGTGAATTGGATGAGTGGACCTTTGACCAATATAGCTATCTAATTAAAGATGAAAATCGTTTGAAACGTGCTCGTCATGCAGTGCTTGAAAATCAACGTACCCTCAAAGCTCAAGCAGCCCTCCAAGCAGGAGATTTGGAAACATTTGGTCGTTTGATGAATGCTTCTCACGTTTCTCTTGAGCATGACTATGAAGTGACTGGATTGGAATTGGATACTCTTGTTCACACAGCTTGGGCACAAGAAGGAGTTCTCGGTGCTCGTATGACAGGGGCAGGTTTTGGCGGATGTGCCATTGCCTTGGTGCAAAAAGATGCTGTTGATACCTTTAAGGAAGCTGTAGGCAAACACTACGAGGAAGTAGTTGGATACGCTCCAAGTTTCTATATCGCTGAAGTTGCAGGTGGCACTCGCGTCCTTGACTAGTCAAAAGGAGGCTTTATGGTGACCTTAGTAGATAAATTTGTAACACATGTCATTTCTGAAAGTTCATTTGAGGAAATGGATCGAATCTACCTGACCAATCGTGTCTTGGCACGAGTGGGAGACGGTGTTTTGGAAGTTGAGACGGATCTGGATAAAGTGATTGACCTCAAGGACCAGCTGGTTGAGGAAGCCGTTCGATTAGAGACGATTGAGGATAGTCAGGCTGCGCGTGAAATCCTTGGTGCTGAACTGATGGACTTGGTGACTCCTTGTCCGAGTCAGGTCAATCGTGACTTCTGGGAAACCTATGCCAGATCTCCTGAGCAAGCGATAGAGGATTTCTACCAACTCAGTCAGAAAAATGACTACATCAAACTCAAGGCCATTGCTAAAAATATTGCTTATCGTGTTCCATCTGACTACGGAGAACTTGAAATTACCATCAATCTCTCTAAGCCTGAAAAGGATCCAAAGGAGATTGCGGTAGCCAAGTTGGTGCAAGCTAGTAATTATCCTAAGTGTCAGCTTTGTTTAGAGAATGAGGGCTACCATGGTCGAGTTAACCACCCAGCTCGTAGCAATCACCGGATTATCCGTTTTGAAATGGCTGGTCAGGAATGGGGCTTCCAGTATTCGCCCTATGCTTACTTTAATGAGCATTGTATTTTCTTAGATGGCCAGCATCGTCCCATGGCCATTAGTCGTCAGAGCTTTGAACGCCTGCTGGCTATCGTAGAGCAGTTTCCAGGATATTTTGCAGGCTCTAATGCCGACTTGCCGATTGTGGGAGGCTCTATTTTAACTCATGATCACTATCAGGGAGGCCGTCACGTATTTCCTATGGAATTGGCTCCCTTGCAAAAGACTTTCTCTTTTGTTGGTTTTGAGCAGGTTAAGGCTGGGATTGTCAAGTGGCCAATGTCAGTGTTGCGTTTGACTTCGGATTCCAAAGAGGATTTGATCAACTTGGCTGATAAGATTTTGCAGGAATGGCGCCAGTATTCAGATCCTGCAGTGCAGATTTTGGCAGAGACGGACGGAACACCGCATCACACCATCACACCTATAGCCCGTAAACGCGATGGCCAGTTTGAGTTGGACTTGGTCTTGAGGGACAATCAGACTTCAGCAGAGCATCCTGATGGCATCTATCATCCTCACAAGGATGTCCAACATATCAAGAAGGAAAATATCGGCTTGATTGAGGTCATGGGCTTGGCAATCTTGCCACCACGTCTGAAAGAAGAAGTGGAGCAAGTCGCTAGCTATCTTGTAGGAGAAGCTGATACAGTTGCTGATTATCATCAGGAATGGGCAGACCAACTCAAAGCCCAATATCCAGACATAACATATAAAGAAAAAGCCCTTGAAATCGTCAAGGACTCTGTTGGTGCTATCTTTGCGCGTGTACTTGAAGATGCAGGAGTCTACAAGCAGACGGAACAAGGGCAGACAGCCTTTATGCGCTTTGTGGAGCAGGTCGGGATTTTGCCAGACTAGGTGCTTTCTCCTTGCACAGTCCTATAAAAAGTAGTATCATAGTGTCGTTTGAAATATCAGGAGGAAACGATGAAAGACTTTCATTTTGACGCTATATCTGCCTTTGAAAATTACGAAATTGAACAAATGAGAGATGGTCACGTTGTGGTGACGACCAAAGTAGTGGACTCGTCGCTCAACTACTATGGCAATGCCCATGGTGGCTATCTCTTTACCCTTTGCGATCAGATTAGTGGTTTGGTGGTCATATCTCTGGGACTTGATGGAGTGACACTCCAATCTTCTATCAACTACCTCAAGGCAGGAAAACTCGACGATGTGTTGACTATTAAAGGAGAATGCGTCCATCAAGGTCGCACAACCTGCGTAGTGGATGTCGATATCACCAATCAAGAGGGCAGAAATGTCTGTAAAGCAACCTTTACCATGTTTGTCACAGGCCAGAGGTCAGAAGAAAGACAGGTAAGGATATAAAGAAAGGTGAGTGGGATAAATTTATCTCACTCATTTTTAATTTATGAGATATGTTAGAAGGAAATATAAAAGAGAGTGATGAAATACAAATGTAATAGGTACATATTGTGGTATACTAGTTATAGTAGATTTTAATTGTTTAAATCGAGTGAATTCTCATATTAGTGAGGAATTTTTAAATGGAATTACACTTTAATTTAGAATTAGTAGAAACCTATAAAAGTAATAGCCAAAAGGCACGTATCTTAACGGAGGATTGGGTTTATCGTCAGTCTTATTGCCCTAATTGTGGGAACAATCCCTTAAATCATTTTGAAAATAATCGGCCTGTAGCAGATTTTTACTGTAATCATTGTAGTGAGGAGTTTGAACTAAAGAGCAAAAAAGGAAATTTTTCATCAACAATCAATGATGGTGCTTATGCAACGATGATAGAGCGTGTTCAGGCAGATAACAATCCTAATTTCTTTTTTTAAACTTATACAAAAAATTTTGAGGTAAATAATTTTCTGGTTCTTCCAAAGCAATTTGTTACACCGAAATCAATTATTCAAAGGAAGCCACTTGCGCCAACTGCTAGACGAGCAGGTTGGATTGGTTGTAACATTGATTTATCACAAGTACCTTCTAAAGGAAGAATATTTCTTGTGAAAAATGGACAAGTTAGAGATCCAGAAAAAGTTACAAAAGAATTTAAGCAAAGTTTATTTTTAAGGAAGAACTCTCTTTCAGTAAGAGGTTGGACAATAGAAATTCTAAATTGTATAGATAAGATAGAGGGTTCAGAATTTACCCTTGAAGATATGTATCGTTTTGAAAGTGATCTAAAAAATATCTTTGTTAAAAACAATCATATCAAAGAAAAGATTAGGCAACAGCTTCAAATATTAAGAGACAAAGAAATAATAGAATTTAAAGGTAGAGGAAAGTATCGGAAATTATGAAAACGAAACAACTTGTTGCATCAGAAGAGGTGTATGATTTCTTAAAAGTCATCTGGCCTGATTATGAAACAGAGAGTAATTATGAAAACTTATGTTTGATGGTTTATACTTTATCAGACCCTGACTGTGTGAAATGGATATCTGCAAATATAGAATTTGGTGATGAGGAACAACTTTCTTTATTGAATAAAAAATATAGCTGGGAATATGGAGATGAATTACCAGAGTGGTTGGAAAGCCCAAAACATAGATTATTGCTAATAAGTGAGTTATTGGAGAGAAACTTAAGATGAAAAAGTATACAGTAGAAATTACAGAAACTCTAACCCGTTTAGTAAGCATAGAGGCTGAAAATCCAGATGAAGCCGAACGACTTGTAAGAGAAAAGTATAAGAGTTGTGAAATTGTTCTTGATGCAGATGATTTCCATGACTATGAGACTAGTATATATGAGTAGATGTTTTTATTTTGTCACACAAAAAAAGAGGCTCACACCTCTTTTTTAGTTTCAGATAAATCAATCAATTTCTTTAATAAAGTTAGCAATTTCTTTTACAATTTCAGTAACTAAAGCATTTCCCATAAAAAACATTCTCATTTTATCAGATACCTCTACAATAGAACCATCAGATAATTTCTTTTTAGCTGTCCAATCATCTGGGAAATCTTGAAGGCGTTCAGCTTCAATGGGTGTAATTAATCTATATTTATCATTTACAAATAATAAATGTGTGGAACGATTAACAGTTCCTTCGGATGTAAGCATTGTTCGTCCTGGAAGGTTTAAATTATCATAAGGGGACATTCCTCCTTCTGAATAGATGTATTGATGTCCGTCAGAGGATGTTCGTTCAATTTTCTTAGGTCCTCTAAGATATTGAAATTTTTCCAATTTTGACTGATCAGTTAAAAAATATTTTTCAGGTACTTCAGACTCATCTTGAAGAATTTCTCCTAGAGTGATGGGATTGCCATTGTAATTAGGCTCTGTATCAATAGAATAGTACTTTCCATGTCTCATAATTCCTGTATTCCAAACAGTACCAGTAAAAGTATCTGAGACTTCAACTATATCATTTGGTAACTCATAAAACACATGACGATTTTTAACTGCTATAGGCTTAATAGGAAATTGTTTTGCAAATAGGCCTCGATTGAAAATATAGTCATCATACCTATTATCTTCAAAGATTTCTTCATTTTTTTCGTAAAGATTATCAATCTTTTTTGCAAATACCGTATCATTTCGATATACGAAAAAGAATACACGACGTCTTCGTTGGCTTCTTCCATATTCAGCAGCATTAATAACTCGCCACTCTACAGAATATCCAAGATTATTAAAAGCTGTGAGCATGATTGCAAAATCACGTCCTCTTTGTTTTGAAGGTGCTTTTAAAAGTCTATCTACATTTTCTAGGATTAAATATTTTGGTTTAATTATTTCTGTCGCTCTAATGATTTCCCAAAATAAAACTCCTTTTTTTCCTTCAATACCTTTCTCATTTTTCTTGCTACGCGCAACAGAGTAATCTTGGCAAGGAAAACCACCGACGATCATATCGGCATTCATTTTGGAAAATTGTTCGTCTGTTATATCAGAGATACTAATATTGATGTTTTCGCTATTGGGGAAGTGATAATCATAGACCTCAAATGCGTCTTGAGATTTACGAGATGGTTCCCATTGGTTTGCCCATTTTGTTTTAAAGAGTTGCTTATCGGCATTTTCTAATCCTATCCGAAAACCGCCAACTCCAGCAAATAGTTCGAGAACTTTCATCTTTTCTCCTTCATTTTTTACAGTTTAATCCATTATATACTATTTTCAATGATTGATCAAGTATTAATGTTTGCTTTAGTTTAATTTGATATAATATAAAAGATAGGAGAAGAAAATGGATCAAAACTTATTTAACTATAACGATGAAGATCTCGATAGTGTTATTGAATACTCTCACAAACTCTTAAATAGAAAATTTTCCGATGTTATGGAAGAGTATAATCGTTCGCTTTATAAATCATATGACGATTATAATGATAGAGTAGTCTCTGAGGTACAAGATAAAGCAATTAGTATGAAGTCAAAAGGGCAGTATGGAAATTATATTGAAAAATATTTCTATGGTTATCAGCCAAATAGTGACTCGGAAGCTGACTTTGAAAAAATAGGTGTAGAACTAAAAGTTACTCCTTTTAAGATAAACAAAAATGGGACACTTAGTGCCAAAGAGCGACTTGTATTAACAATACTAAACTATATGGAGGAAAATTTAGAGGACTTTTACTCCACTCATTTATGGAAAAAATGTGCAAAGATTTTATTATTGTTTTACAATGGCTTAATTCCTAATCAAACAATGAAGGACTATGTCATTGAAAAAATATTCTTATATGAATGGTTTGAGGAAGATATGGCAGTCATCCTTGAAGATTATCAAAAGATTACAGATAAAATCAAAAATGGAAGGGCACATGAATTATCAGAATCAGATGGAAACTATTTATCAACTTGTACAAAAGGAGCAGGTAAAGGAAAGGATTTAAGACAACAACCTTTTAGTCATGAATTAGCCAAACAAAGAGCTTGGGAATTAAAATCAAGTTATATGACCTATCTGATTAATCATAAAATCTTTAACCAATCAGATCAAGAAAGTGTTCTGGCTAATTTTAGAGGTGAGAAAAAATCATTTACTGAAGTTATTGCAGAGAAGATTCTCTCCTACAAGGGTTTCTCTGAACAAGAGTTATATGATAGATTTGAAGTGAATCCCAAAGCAAAAGGTAAGAATAGTACCTTGATTAGAAAAATTTTAGGCTTAACAGGGGATTTAGATAAGACAAAAGAATTTCAAAAAGCAAACATGAATTTGAGAGTTATTCGAGTAGATAAGAATAATTTACCTAAGGAAGACTCTCCATTTAAAACTTATTGTTTTAAAGAACTAGCAGCAACAGATAGTTGGGAATCATCACATGTTTATAATGAAATTTATAATAAACGATTCCTCTTCGTTATTTTTAAGGAAATTGAACCTAAGCTATTTGTATTAGATTCTATCAAGTTTTGGGGATTTCAGGATAGACAATTAGAAGAAATACAAAGAGTGTGGCAGGAAACTAGACAAATTATTTCTGACGGAGTTAAATTAACTCAAAATGGTAATAAAGTGTCAACTAATTTTCCTCAAAGTAGGATAAACAGAATCCTATTTACGAAATTACATGCTACCAATGCTTATTATGAAATTGAAAAAGGAAAATTTGTTGGGAAAGGCTCATTATCTGATACAGATGAACTTCCAGATGGACGTAGGATTACAAAACACTCCTTTTGGATGCCTAAGAAGTTTATAAAAGAAATATTAGATGGGAATTGGGATTGATTGTATTTATAATCAATTTGTGATAAACAAAAAAAAGAGGCTCGCACCTCTTTTTCTTATTTCTTCTTATGATTTAATACGGCATTGAGGACAATGGCGAGTAGGCTGGCTACGACGATTCCGTTTGAGAAGAACATTTGGAAGGCTGTTGGCATGCTGACGAAGAGATTACTGTTGTTGAGTCCGACACCTGCAGAGATTGAAACAGCTGCGATAAGGAAGTTATGTTCATTGTTAGCAAAGTCAACACGAGCGAGGATTTGCATCCCTTGAATCGATACAAAACCAAACATCACCAGCATAGCACCACCGAGGACAGGACTTGGAATGATTTGGGCAAGGGCACCAAACTTAGGAAGGAGTCCCAGGAGAACCAGGAAACCAGCTGCGTAGTAGATTGGCAGGCGAGTCTTGATACCTGACAATTTAACCAACCCAACGTTTTGTGAAAATCCTGTGTAAGGGAAAGTGTTAAAGATTCCTCCGAGAAGTACGGCCAAACCTTCTGCGCGGTAACCGTTGCGAAGGCGCGTGCTGTCGATTGGATCCTTTGTGATATCAGACAAGGCTAGATAAACACCAGTAGACTCAACCATAGACACCGTTGCGATGATACACATCATGACAATAGATGAGATTTCAAAGGTTGGCATCCCGAAGTAGAGGGGAGTTGGGACATGGACAAGCGGTGCTGCCGCAACAGGAGAGAAATCAACCAAGCCCATGCTAGCAGCAATGGCAGTTCCAACAATCAAACCAATCAAAATAGAGATAGACTTGATAAATCCTTTGGTAAAGATGTTAATCAAGAGGATAATCACAACGGTAATAGCTGCAAGCAAGAGACTTTGACCAGTTGGCTCTGGAACGTTATTTCCCATATTTCCAATAGCGACAGGAATCAAGGTTAATCCAATTGTTGTGATAACAGATCCTGTTACGATAGATGGGAAGAGGTTGGCCACTTTTGAGAAGATACCTGACACAAGAACCACGTAAATCCCTGATGCGATAAGGGCACCAAACATAGCACCACTACCATGGCTTTGTCCAATTATAATCAAGGGTGCGACTGACTGGAAGGCAACTCCGAGAACGACTGGGAGTCCAATCCCAAAGTATTTGTTGAGTTGGAGTTGGAGGAAGGTTGCCACCCCACACATGAAGATATCTGTAGAAATCAGGTAGGTCAACTGCTCAGCTGAATAGCCAAGGGCTGTCGCAATCATGATGGGAACCAGGATAGATCCTGAGTACATGGCTAGTAAGTGCTGCAAGCCAAGAATGGCTGCTTGCGAGTGTTTTTCTTGAGTTTGCATTAGAGATCTGCCTCCTTAAATACGACCTGACCATTTTCAAAACGATCCAAACGAGTAAGTGATAGTACAGGGTAGCCTGCTTTTTCAAGCAAATCACGACCATCTTGGAAAGATTTTTCAATCACAATACCGATAGCTTCGACTGTGGCACCAGCTTGTTCAATGATTTGAATCAAGCCTTTAGCAGCTTGGCCATTAGCAAGGAAATCGTCGATAATCAAGACCTTGTCCTCTGGTGAGAGGAATTTTCCAGCGATAGAAACAGTGCTGGTCACCTGCTTAGTAAAGGAGTAGACTTCGGCAGTTAAGATGCCTTCATTCATGGTGATGTTTTTAGCTTTTTTGGCGAAAATCATGGGAACGTTTAAGGCTTCAGCTGTAAAAACGGCTGGGGCAATGCCTGACGCTTCAATGGTTACGACCTTGGTAATGCCAGCAGAAGCAAATTTTTCCGCAAAGACCTTACCGATTTCTCGCATCAGGCTAAAGTCAACTTGGTGGGTTAAAAAGGAATCCACCTTGAGGATGTTATCACCCAAGATATGCCCATCCTTGAGGATGCGCTCTTCTAATAATTTCATAAGACCTCCTAAAGTCTAAAAGCCAATCCATTTGCTTGTTTATAGTTTATAGCAAGCAATAGAAAAAGGACATACTTAATCTCTAAGTAAGTCCCCAAAATAGGCATGGCAAAAACGACCATACCTCACTTCTGACTTACTTATTGTTAGGTGTTCCGGCACCTTGTAGAAACGTCGTGCCAATTCACGACATAAACAAGTAAAATGATATTCAATTTTAAATAGGCTTGAGCCAATGTTTTTATTTTACACTAAATAACTTTAAAAATCAAATGTTTTGTTAGTATTTTGGTTTAAAAAACGAACAAATATCATAAAAATGGGCAAAAATTAACTTATTGGCTAACATTTAGAAGGTTTTTCCATCATAAAAGGGCATATTATTAGGTTTTTAAATACTTGACAATATGCCTCTTTCTAACTTTAAAGACTTTTCCCCAATCTTTATTATTCTACTCGCTAAATCTTAAAAAATAGCCATCTGGATCCAAAACTGCAAATTCATGAGGATATATAAAGCTATCTCCTACTCGAAATTCTCTTTTTGTCAGGGGACGATGGATAGGATAGTCAGCTTCCAGCAGTTTTTGGTGGAGCTGAGGAACATTTGCAATGCCAAAGGAAATATTGACACCGCGCCCGAAAGGATAGGTCAGCTGAGCTAATTCTTCTGCGCTTCCTTCTTCTAGCATAAGTTGGCAGTCTTCAAGCGAGAGGAAGAGAAATTTCTCCTCTGGACGCTCGTATTCGACAGAGAATCCTAGCAGGTCGCAGTAGAAGTGGCGTGATTTTTCGATGTCAGATACTACAAATTCAGGAATGACAGCTTGATAGTCCATTCGTTTTCTCCTTAGAGTTCAATCTCCATGACAATGGGTGTGTGATCTTGACGCGCACCTGAGTCGATCATATCAGATTTAGTGACCTTGTCAGCGATGCGGTTACTTGTGAGCCAGTAGTCGATTCTCCAGCCAGTATTGTTGATTTTAGAAGTCTTGCTGCGTTGTGCCCACCAAGTGTAGCGTTCTGGAACATCGCCGTGAATGTGGCGGAAGGTATCCGTAAATCCAGTTGCCAAAAGGTTGGTAAATCCAGCACGTTCCTCGTCGGTAAATCCAGGTGAACGGCGGTTGCTAGCAGGATTTGCAAGGTCGATTTCATTGTGGGCTACGTTGTAGTCACCGGTTGCAAGGACTGGTTTTTGTTTGTCCAACTCCGCTAAATACTCAGCATATTTGACATCCCAGACTTGACGTTCTTCCAAGCGTTTGAGTCCATCTCCAGCATTTGGTGTGTAAACTTGGGTAACGAAAAATTTATCAAATTCTAGAGTGATGATACGACCTTCCAAGTCCATGGTAGAAGGGGCACCGATTTCTGGGAAAGTGACAGTGGGTGTAAGTTCTTTCTTATAGAGGAACATGGTTCCAGCATAGCCTTTGCGGGCAGGCTCTTGGGAAGAGCGCCACGTGTTTTCGTAGCCTGGGAAGAGTTCTTCTAAAATTTCCAAGTGTTTCTTTGTAGGACCCTTGGCAGAAAGCTTGGTTTCTTGGATAGCGATAATATCAGCATTTTCAGCGACCAAGGTTTGTAGGACTTCTTGGGACAATTTGGCACGAGCTGAGTCACTAGTTAGGGCAGCATTGAGGGAATCAATATTCCATGAGATAAGTTTCATAAAGTTACCTTTTTCATTCAGATTATAGATTTTATTATACCAGAAAAAGGTCTATTTCCCCAACGTATGGTTTGAAAAATTACTCTTTAGACTTTATCCTGAGAAAATAAAAATCCCCTAAACTATTTAGAAAAAAATCTAAATAGTTCTTGTGTTTAGAATAGAAAGGTGTATAATGTTATTTAGAAAAACATCTAAATAGAAAGTGAAGTTACATATATGTCAAATAAGAGAACAATCCTTCTTTTTGTGGTCTTTTCTTATGGCCTTGCTTGGATAATATGGTTGGCACTATGGATAGGTGGTGTTGGTCTAAATTCTCCATGGAGTCAACTTGCTAGTACTGTAGCCATGTGGATGCCTGCGCTTGCAGTCTTTCTCTTAGGGAAAATCACGAATCAATCTAGTGGAATCAAATCTAAATTAGTCGTGAATCTCAAGAGGAACTGGCACTTTTACTTACTAGCTATCTGGTTCCCAGCAGTTATCAGTTTTTTAGGAGCAGGACTTTATTTTCTTGTATTTCCTAGCAATTTCAGCCTTGGTTTTGAATCTATTCAAGCTATTTTACAAGAAAAAGGAGTCCTTCAATCACCGATTCCCTTATCTTTCTTGGCCTTGATTCAAATCCTAGCTAGTTTGACCTACGCTCCTTTTCTTAATAGTTTCTTTGCATTGGGAGAGGAAATTGGTTGGCGTGGCTATCTTTACCCAGCTCTAAGAGGACGATTTTCAATAGTCCAGACTCATGTCTTGCTTGCTCTCATTTGGAGTCTATGGCATTTACCAATCAATTTGCAAGGATATAATTATGGCCTTACTTATTTTGCTTATCCCGTTTTGGGAGTTGTTGCTATGTTTCTATCTTGTTTTAGCCTAGGAATATTGTTGAGCTGGTTGTTGGAAAAGACAGGTTCTATCTGGGCTTCTGCCCTATTTCATGGGGCAATCAATGCAACTGCAGGTATTGGGTTACTCTTCCAATTACCAGGAGAAAAAGTTTCAAGCCTCTTGATTTTAGGCCCATCACCGACCGGAATGCTATCAGTTCTACCTTGCTTATTCCTAGCCCTACTAATATTACAAAGGGAAAGGAGTCATTATGAGTTTTGCAAATAGTTTTAAAGCCTTATCTCATCCAGTTAGGAGAGAGATTTTGAATTTACTCAAAACAGGTAGATTATCTGCAGGAGAAATTGCCAGTCAATTTGAGTTGACTAGTGCAACGATTTCACACCATCTCACGATTTTGAAAGCAGCGGATTTAATTCATGAAATGAAAGAAAAAAACTTTATTTATTATGAGTTAAATACATCGGTTTTAGAGGATATAATGGTTTGGTTAGCAGAACTGAAAGGAGATCATTTTGATGAAGATAAAAATCAATAAGAAATTGGTATTATTTACGAGCATTCTCATCCTACTACCTTCCCTTGTAGGTTGTGTTTTCTGGAATCAATTACCAGAGGAGATACCCACTCATTTTAATCTACTGGGTCAAGCAGATGGCTACAATCATAAAATGTCTGCTATCTTTGGATTACCTACTCTCATGCTTTTGATGCATTGGTTGCTTCTATTTTTAATGATTAAGGATCCTAAATCTAGCAATATCAGTTCAAAAATACAAGTTTTGATTTACTGGATTATTCCTTTTGTATCTTGTCTATTAATGATTTCTATCTTCGGAGAATCTTTGGGTTATTCCATGATGAGTGGGCTACTAGCTCAGATTTTTATGGGAGTCGTGATGATCGTAATTGGAAATTATCTACCAAAAACACACCGAAATTATATAATCGGTATTCGACTACCGTGGACCTTGGAGAATGATGAAAACTGGAGAAAAACGCATCGCCTAGCTGGGAAAATTTGGGTATTCGGAGGATTGTTATTGTTTCTAAATTCCTTTGTGCAACTATATGTTTACTGGGTATTCTTCTTGACACTTTTCTTTGTAGTGATAATTCCTAGTGTCTATTCTTATCAATTATCAAAATTAGAATCTTGAAACAGGTATTTGAGTCATTAGTTAGAGAAGTTGGTCTGATAAGTCTATTTCCCCAACGTATGGTTTGAAAAATCACCCTCTTTCGTTTATAATAAAGAATGATTTTATGAAAGGGAGTGAAAATAAATGAAATTTTACTCATATGACTATGTGCTTAGCCAAATCAGTCAACAAAATGGAATCATGATTGGCTTTGGGATTGTGCTCCTAGCTATCACAGGATTTTTTGCTTTTAAGGCTTATCGAGATAAAAAGGGGACTAAGTTTCGGGAATTGGTCATGATTTTGGCCTTGACCTTGGTGGCCATGCTTTTGGTGACAATCTCAAAATACCAGACCAATCAAGCCTCTAACAATCAATTTCAAACTTCACTTCATTTTATAGAGGTTGTTTCCAAAGACTTGGGGGTGGATAAATCAGAAGTTTACGTTAATACTTCAGCTGCCACTGATGGAGCGCTTGTCAAGGTAGGTCCAAATTTCTACCGCGCCATGAACGGGAGCCAACCAGACAAGTATCTTTTAGAGAAATTAGAATTGAATCAAACAGACGCTATTGAATTGGTGGAGGTAAACAAATGACACTCAACTATATGGAAATTTTAATCAAACTGGCCTTGGGTCTATTCTCGCTGGTTTTCGTGATCAATGTGACAGGAAAAGGAAACCTAGCACCTAACTCTGCGACAGACCAAATTCAGAACTATGTTCTTGGTGGTATCATCGGTGGGGTGATTTACAATAGTTCAATCAGCATTCTGCAGTACGCAGTGATTTTGATGATGTGGACGATTTTGGTTTTGACCCTAAAGTGGCTCAATAACAATGTTCGCTTTGTCAAACGCTTGATTGATGGGAAACCAACTCTCCTCATCAAAAATGGGCAGATTGACCCAGAAGCCTGTCGTTCAGTTGGCTTGTCTGCGGCAGAAGTTGCTCTCAAACTTCGTAGCCAAGGGATTTTCCAGATGAAGCAAGTTAAACGAGCTGTGCAGGAGCAAAATGGCCAACTCATCGTGGTCCAAATGGGAGATGAAAATCCTAAGTATCCAGTTGTGACTGACGGTGTGATCCAAGTAGATGTTTTGGAATCGATTGGTCGTAGCGAAGAGTGGTTGCTTGATAACCTCAGCAAACAAGGGCATGACAATGTAGCCAATATCTTTATCGCTGAGTATGACAAGGGTGCTGTCACAGTCGTAACCTATGAATAAGAAAAACCTGAGGTCTTGGCCTCAGGTTTCCATTTGCAATCAGAAAGGGATTTTATGTCCATTATTCAAAAACTTTGGTGGTTTTTCAAGTTAGAAAAACGCCGTTATTTAGTCGGGATTGTGGCTCTGGTCTTGGTTTCCGTTCTCAATCTAATTCCCCCCATGGTTATGGGACGTGTGATTGACGCCATCACTGGGGGACAATTAACGCAGCAGGACCTCCTTCTTAATCTATTTTATCTACTGCTGGCAGCCTTTGGTATGTACTATCTGCGCTATATTTGGCGTATGTATATCCTCGGGACTTCCTACCGTTTGGGACAGATTATGCGCTCTCGCTTATTTGAGCATTTTACAAAAATGTCTCCAGCCTTTTATCAAACCTATCGGACGGGGGATCTGATGGCGCACGCAACCAACGATATCAATGCCTTAACCCGTCTGGCAGGGGGAGGGGTTATGTCAGCGGTGGATGCCTCAATCACAGCTTTAGTGACCTTGTTGACCATGCTCTTTAGCATTTCGTGGCAAATGACCCTAGTTGCCATTTTACCCTTACCTTTCATGGCTTATGCGACCAGTCGTTTGGGGAGAAAGACCCACAAGGCCTTTGGCGAGTCACAGGCTGCCTTTTCTGAACTCAATAACAAGGTGCAGGAGTCTGTATCAGGTATTAAAGTGACCAAGTCTTTCGGGTATCAGGTGGACGAGCTCAAGTCTTTCCAGGCAGTCAATGAATTGACCTTCCAAAAGAATCTCCAAACCATGAAATACGATAGTCTCTTTGATCCTATGGTTCTCTTATTTGTTGGTTCTTCCTATGTTTTAACGCTTTTGGTCGGTTCCTTGATGGTTCAGAAAGGGCAAATCACCGTTGGAAATCTGGTCACTTTTATCAGTTATTTGGATATGTTGGTCTGGCCTCTTATGGCAATCGGCTTCCTCTTTAATATCACTCAGCGAGGGAAGGTTTCTTACCAACGGATTGAGGATCTTTTGTCTCAGGAATCACCTGTAAAAGACCCTGAATTTCCTCTGGATAGTATTGAAAATGGACGTTTGGAATACGCCATTGACAGCTTTGCCTTTGAAAATGAGGAAACACTGACAAATGTTCACTTTAGTTTGGAAAAAGGGCAAACTCTGGGCTTGGTTGGGCAGACAGGTTCTGGTAAAACGTCCTTGATCAAACTCCTCTTGCGTGAATACGATGTGGATAAGGGAGCCATTTATCTAAATGGCTACGATATTCGTGACTATCGTCTGACAGACCTTCGCAGTCTTATGGGCTACGTCCCTCAGGACCAGTTTCTCTTTGCGACCTCTATCTTAGACAATATTCGCTTTGGGAATCCTGATTTACCACTTTCAGCGGTCGAGGAAGCGACTAAGCTAGCCCAAGTTTACCAAGACATTGTAGCCATGACTCAGGGATTTGATACCTTGATTGGTGAAAAAGGAGTCAGTCTCTCTGGAGGTCAAAAGCAGCGTCTGGCCATGAGTCGGGCTATGATTTTAGACCCTGATATCTTGATTTTGGATGATTCTTTGTCGGCCGTGGATGCCAAGACGGAGTATGCGATTATCGACAACCTCAAGGAGACGCGCAAGGACAAGACAACCATTATCACGGCTCATCGCCTCAGTGCAGTTGTCCATGCAGATTTGATTTTAGTCCTGCAAAATGGCCAAATCATCGAACGAGGCAGGCACGAAGACCTGCTAGCTTTGGATGGCTGGTATGCCCAAACCTACCAGTCTCAGCAGTTGGAAATGAAAGGAGAAGAAGATGCAGAATAAACAAGAACAATGGACTGTATTGAAGCGCTTGATGTCTTATCTCAAGCCTTATGGACTCCTGACTTTTTTGGCACTTAGTTTTCTACTAGCGACTACGGTCATCAAAAGTGTCATTCCCCTTGTGGCTTCCCACTTTATTGACCAGTATCTCAGCAATCTCAACCAACTCGCTGTGACCGTTTTGCTGGTCTACTATGGCCTTTATATCCTACAAACTCTGGTCCAGTATGTCGGCAATCTTCTCTTTGTGCGCGTGTCTTACAGTATTGTTAGGGATATTCGTCGCGATGCCTTTGCCAATATGGAAAAACTGGGTATGTCTTACTTTGACAAGACGCCAGCAGGCTCTATCGTCTCTCGTTTGACAAATGATACTGAGACCATCAGTGATATGTTTTCGGGGATTTTATCTAGCTTTATCTCAGCAGTTTTCATCTTTCTGACAACTCTTTATACCATGTTGGTATTGGATTTTCGTTTAACAGTTTTAGTCTTGCTCTTTCTCCCCTTGATTTTTCTTTTGGTCAATCTCTATCGGAAAAAATCAGTGAAAATCATTGAGAAAACCAGAAGTCTCTTGTCAGATATCAATAGCAAGCTGGCTGAAAACATCGAGGGAATCAGGATTATCCAGGCCTTTAATCAAGAGAAGCGCCTGCAGGCAGAATTTGATGAAATCAACCAAGAACACTTGGTCTATGCCAACCGTTCTGTAGCCTTGGATGCCCTCTTTTTGAGACCTGCCATGAGTTTGCTGAAACTGCTTGGATATGCTGTCTTGATGGCTTACTTTGGCTACCGAGGTCTTTCTATCGGGATAACAGCCGGAACCATGTATGCCTTTATCCAATACATCAATCGTCTTTTTGACCCCTTGATCGAGGTGACGCAAAACTTTTCAACACTTCAAACATCCATGGTGTCTGCAGGCCGTGTCTTTGCCTTGATTGACGAGAAGACCTATGAGCCTCTTCAAAAAGAAGGGCAAGCCAAAGTCCAAGAAGGCAATATCCGTTTTGAACATGTATGTTTCTCTTATGATGGAAAACATCCGATTCTGGATGACATTTCTTTCTCTGTTAATAAGGGTGAAACCATAGCTTTTGTGGGGCATACAGGTTCTGGGAAATCGTCTATTATCAATGTTCTCATGCGCTTTTATGAATTCCAGTCAGGGCGAGTTCTCTTGGATGATGTGGACATTAGGAACTACAGTCAGGAAGAACTAAGAAAAAACATCGGGCTGGTCTTGCAGGATCCCTTCCTCTATCATGGAACCATCAAATCCAATATCGCCATGTACCAAAATCTTAGTGATGAGCAGGTACAGGCTGCAGCTAGCTTCGTGGATGCAGATTCCTTTATTAAAGATCTTCCGCAGGGTTATGATGCGCCTGTTTCCGAGCGTGGTTCGAGCTTTTCTACTGGACAGCGCCAGCTTCTTGCCTTTGCTAGAACAGTCGCCAGTCAGCCTAAAATCCTGATCTTGGATGAAGCGACAGCCAATATTGACTCTGAAACAGAAAGTCTGGTTCAAGCTTCTCTGGCGAAGATGAGACAGGGGCGGACAACCATTGCCATCGCCCATCGCCTTTCGACCATACAAGACGCCAACTGTATCTACGTATTGGACAAGGGGCGCATTATTGAGAGTGGAACCCATGAGGAACTCTTGGCTCTGGGTGGAACCTACCATAAGATGTATAGTTTGCAGGCAGGGGCTATGTCCTAATACTCTTTGATTTTCATTGAGTGTAAGAAGGAAATCCATCAAATTACAGATTTCTTTCACCGCCTTTTCCATTTTGTGGTATAATGAAAAATGTTGACAAATAGTATAATAAAAACAAAGGAGAAACAGCATGCTGAAATGGGAAGACTTGCCCGTGGAAATGAAATCAAGCGAGGTTGAGTCTTACTACCAGCTTGTCTCTAAAAGGAAGGGTTCGCTGATTTTTAAGCGTTGCTTGGACTGGGTTCTGGCCTTGGTCTTGCTGGTTCTGACCTCTCCCATCTTTCTCATCTTGAGCATTTGGATCAAGTTGGATAGCAAGGGGCCAGTGATTTACAAGCAAGAGCGCGTGACCCAGTACAACCGTCGATTCAAGATTTGGAAATTCCGTACCATGGTGACGGATGCAGACAAAAAAGGAAGTCTGGTGACTTCAGCTAACGACAGCCGTATTACCAAAGTGGGAAATTTCATCCGCCGTGTCCGTTTGGACGAACTGCCTCAGCTGGTCAATGTCCTTAAAGGCGAAATGTCCTTTGTCGGTACACGACCTGAAGTGCCACGCTACACAGAGCAGTATAGCCCTGAAATGATGGCGACCTTGCTTTTGCCAGCAGGGATTACCTCTCCAGCTAGCATCAACTACAAGGATGAGGACACTATCATCAGTCAAATGACCGAAAAAGGCCTGCCAGTTGACCAAGTCTATGTCGAACACGTCCTTCCTGAAAAGATGCGCTATAACCTCGACTATCTCCGAGAATTTAGTTTCCTTGGAGACATCAAAATCATGTTTCAAACCGTGTTTGAAGTGCTAAAATAAAGTAGTCATGAGAAAATGAGTACAGATAAAAGGAGCAAATCAATGCCAAATTACAATATTCCATTTTCACCACCCGATATCACCGAAGCTGAAATTGCTGAAGTAGCGGATACTCTGCGTTCTGGTTGGATTACAACAGGTCCTAAGACAAAAGAACTGGAGCGTCGCTTGTCTCAATACACACAGACACCTAAGACTGTCTGCCTTAACTCTGCGACTGCCGCGCTTGAGTTGATTTTGCGCGTCTTGGAAGTTGGACCTGGTGATGAAGTCATCGTTCCAGCCATGACCTATACAGCTTCATGTAGTGTCATTACTCACGTAGGAGCGACCCCTGTCATGGTGGATATCCAAGCAGATACTTTTGAGATGGACTATGACCTGCTTGAGCAAGCCATTACTGAAAAGACTAAGGTGATTATTCCGGTTGAGCTCGCAGGGATTGTTTGCGACTATGACCGTTTGTTCCAAGTTGTAGAAAACAAACGTGACTTGTTTGTTGCTTCAAGCAAGTGGCAACAGGCCTTTAACCGTATCGTGATTGTCTCTGATAGTGCCCACGCTTTGGGATCAACTTATAAAGGACAACCAGCCGGTTCTATCGCTGACTTTACTTCCTTCTCATTCCATGCTGTTAAGAACTTTACAACTGCAGAAGGTGGAAGTGCCACTTGGAAAGCCAATCCAGCGATTGATGATGAAGAGATGTATAAGGAATTCCAAATTCTTTCCCTTCATGGTCAAACTAAGGATGCTCTTGCTAAGATGCAACTGGGCTCTTGGGAATACGATATCGTCACACCAGCCTACAAGTGCAATATGACTGATATCATGGCTTCTCTTGGTTTGGTACAGTTGGACCGCTATCCAAGTTTGTTACAACGTCGTAAGGATATTGTGGACAGCTATAATCGTGGTTTTGCAGGTTCTCGCATCCGTCCATTGGCACACAAGACTGAAACTGTAGAATCTTCACGCCACCTCTACATCACCCATGTAGAAGGAGCAAGCTTAGAAGAACGTAATCTTATCATCCAAGAATTGGCCAAAGCAGGAATTGCAAGTAACGTCCACTACAAACCGCTTCCGCTCTTGACAGCCTATAAGAATCTTGGCTTTGATATGGCGAATTATCCCAAGGCCTATGCCTTCTTTGAAAATGAAATTACGCTTCCACTTCATACTAAATTAAGCGATGAAGAAGTGGACTATATCATTGAGACTTTCAAAACAGTTTCTGAAAAAGTACTAGCTTCATCAAAAAAATGACAAACTACAGTCAAGTAATAGTGATTCTGTTTCTAAAAAGTCTAATTGAGTGTAAAACTGTTGTTTTCAATTGAAAGTCCTATAGTAAAATGAAATAAAAACAGGACAAATCAATCAGGATAGTCAAATTAATTTCTAGCAATATTTTAGAAGCAAAGGTGTACTCTTATAGTTTCAATATACTGTATGGTTTGAAATGAGATGTGAGCAATTTGGTGTAGCATTTAGAATTTTTATTAGGCATCATTTAGAAAATGTAGTGTCTTGTTCTAGTTTTCAATTCACCCTATTTTTTGAAAGACGCGAGTTTCCACGATGAGGTTGTGGAAACTCGCGTCTTTCTTTTTTGTTTTCAGAATATTGTTCAAAGTTTTGAGACTATTTTTCATGTTCTAGTCATTCTTTTGAAATAATCTATAAAACACGTGTCTACAATGATCTATATGTCCTATTCCAGTATTTTAGAAGAACTGCGTCTATTTTTATAGAGCTTGAATCTAGCTTTTATAGAAAATCTATTTAAGAAATATATTGTATTGTTTTGATTTCAATCCGCTATATGAACGATATTCATGTAAATATACCTGGTGAATGCTTGCATGACAAGATATTTGTTCTTGTATTTATAAATTAGTATTTTACGAGATATCAACATGCTTTAAATACAGTGAATAGGATATTTTTATGTTCAAGCTAAGAAAGATAGTAATCACTTTTGAATGGAAGGTTAAAGAATTATTAGAAGTATGGTTAGATATATAAATGGTCACGCTTTCACAAGTTTGATATTTTATTGTGTTATTCCTTGACAATTTTGATTTAAAAATATATTATAAAGAAAATGACAGCGGTGTCATTTTCTGGTATGGAATTTATATGAATATTAAATTAGGACATAATATTTTTAATTGGAGGCTAATATGAAATCTTTTCAACAAAATGAGGTTTTCTCTATTCGTAAGTCTAAGGTGGGAGTTTGCTCAGTTCTCTTAGCGGTTTTATTTATTGGAACACAAAGTGTTTTAGCTAATGAAGTAGTTGGTGAAACTTCTTCGTCTAAAGATAATATGCAAATGAACTCTTTGTTGAGTAGCACATCTACATCATTATCTGCGGAACCCCATTCTGATACTCTCAGTCTTGATAACAATTCAAGTTTAAGTACTGATAATAATGGAGGAGTGAGTATTAATCAAAATAAACCTGATATAACAAATGATACTATGATTGGTAACATCTCTGGGATGGAAGTGAATACTATTTTAAGTACTAATCTGAACGAACACGTAGCTTTGAATGTTAAAGATTATGGAGCAATAGGTGACGGGGTTAATGATGATCGTCAAGCAATTCAAGATACAATAGATGCTGCAGCTAAAGGACTAGGTGGAGGAAATGTATATTTTCCTGAAGGAACTTATTTAGTAAAAGAAATTGTTTTTTTAAAAAGTCATACACACTTAGAATTGAATGAGAAAGCTACAATTCTAAATGGTATAAATATTAAGAATCACCCTTCTATTGTTTTTATGACAGGTTTATTTACGGATGATGGTGCGCAAGTAGAATGGGGCCCAACAGAAGATATTAGTTATTCTGGTGGTACGATTGATATGAACGGTGCTTTGAATGAAGAAGGAACTAAAGCAAAAAATCTACCACTTATAAATTCTTCAGGTGGATTTGCAATTGGAAACAGTACTAATGTCACAATTCGAAATGTAACTTTCAAAGATAGTTATCAGGGGCATGCTATTCAAATTGCAGGTTCGAAAAATGTATTAGTTGATAATTCTCGTTTTCTTGGGCAAGCCTTACCCAAAACGATGAAGGATGGGCAAATTATAACCAAGGAGAGCATTCAGATTGAACCATTAACTAGAAAAGGTTTTCCTTATGCCTTGAATGATGATGGGAAAAAATCTGAAAATGTGACTATTCAAAATTCCTATTTTGGTAAAAGTGATAAATCTGGAGAATTAGTAACAGCAATTGGCACACACTATCAAACATTGTCGACACAGAACCCCTCTAATATTAAAATTTTAAATAATCATTTTGATAACATGATGTATGCAGGTGTACGTTTTACAGGATTTACTGATATTTTAATTAAAGGAAATAGATTTGATAAGAAAGTAAAAGGAGAAAGTGTACATTATAGAGAAAATGGTGCAGCCTTAATAAATGCTTATAGTTATAAAAATGTAAAAGATGAACTTGATTTAAATAAGAAAGTCGTTATTACTGAAAATACATTTTATATTTCTGATCCTAAAACAAAGGCTATTAGAGTAGCAAAAGATAGTGCAGAATATTTAGGAAAAGTATCAGATATTACTGTAACAAAAAATGTAATTAATAATAATTCTAAGGAAACAGAACAACCAAATATTGAATTATTACGAGTTAGTGATAATTTAGTAGTGTCAGAGAATAGTATATTCGGTGGTAAAGAAGGAATTGTTATTGAGGATTCAAAGGGTAAAATAACCGTTTTAAATAACCAATTTTATAATTTATCCGGTAAGTATATATCATTCATCAAATCTAATGCAAATGGGAAAGAACCTGTTATACGTGATAGCGATGGTAATTTCAATATTGTAACGGAGAATGGGCTTTACAAAATTGTAACAAATAATTTAAGTGATAAAAACGAAAAAGAAAAAAACAAAGAGGAAAAATTTAAAACAAGTTCATATGTGCATGAAAAACAATCTAATTCAAATAATGTAATTGATAGTAACCAGAAGAACGGAGAGTTTAACTCAAGTAAAGATAATAGACAAATGAATGACAAGATCGACAATAAACAAGATAATAAGACAGAAGAAGTAAACTATAAAATAGTTGGAGATGGCAGAGAAACTGAAAATCATATTAATAAATCTAAAGAAATAGTAGATGTAAAACAAAAATTACCAAAGACTGGTTCGAACAAGATTATGGAACTATTCTTAACAGTGACAGGAATTGGTTTACTTTTGACACTAAAAGGGTTGAAGTATTATGGTAAAGATAAATAAAATTTGTTCGATACAAGGAAGTTCCGTAGAAAATGAGGATGCTGTAGGTTCACAAAATCAGTATTTTTGGATTATTGATGGAGCTACAGATTTATATAATTCTAAAGAGGAGATAGGTTATTCAGTCTCAGAAGTTGTACATATTTTATCAGAAAGTTTGTCGGTTAATTGTAAAGAATCAAAAACTCTTAAACAAATATTTGAAACTGCTTTACTCGAGGTTAAAGATGAAATCGGTTTAAACTCATATGAATTAACAGAGTATTATCGCTTACCAACATTTGCTTTTATATTTGCTAAACTTTCAGAAAAAAAGTTGGAGTATATGATGCTAGGTGACTGCGTCATGTTAGTAAACGAAATGGAAATAACTGATCATAGAGTAGATAACTTATTTGAAAAAGGGAAAAATGAGATAAAAGACTCAATTGGTACAAATAGTGTTTTAAATAAAAAAATTATTTTACAAAAAATCAGAAAATTATCTAATCAACCGAGTGGGTACTGGATAGGTTCGTTGGATGAGAGATTTTTAGACCATGCTATTATTAATCAAATAGATGTTACTAGTGAACAAATTGTTTTAATGAGCGATGGCTTTTATGAATTCTATCAAAATAATCAAAATAAAACTTTTGAAGAGTTAATTAAGATGAGATTTAATTCTTCTGCTATTGATCCAATCTATGGAAAGAAAGATGATGCAAGTATTGTAGTTATTGATGTTTGATATATTGTTTAAAATATTAATTGTTACTATTGAACTTTGTTAAGAAGAGGTACCTAAATGTTAAGGTTATATTTAGAAAATGAAATTATAGAATTATCAAATAATTTAGAGACCATTTGGGTATCTGTGCTTGATAAATATGAGAAGTTATTTGAATATTTATCAAATGAAGAACGAATAGAATTGATTAAAGAAGATTTAATCATAAATGAGTCAGTTCTAAATGTTGATAAAAAAGGATATGAGTTAATTTGTTTACAACATCCCGTTTCATATGACTTAAGAAGAATTATTAGTGTAATAAAAATATCAACTGATATTGAACGTATTGGGGATAGAATTGTTGAAATTTTAAAAAATCTACAGATTATTCAAAATAATGAAATTTTGAAGAAAATTATTTCAGAAATAAAAATACTTCATGAAGTTATCGGACTGCATATGAATAGGGCTATATCTTGTTATAGAGAGGAACAATCTGGATGTTTAGATATGGTTGTTATACAAAAACAGAATGAGATAGAAGAGCTTAGTACAAATATTGAAAAGAAAATAATGAATTACATATTTGAAGATGATGGGAATGTTTCTGAAGTAATTGGTGCTTTAGATATTATTCATCACCTTGATAAAATTGCTCATACTACGCAATCAATTTATAAATGGATAATGTATAGAAAATATGGGAACATAAATTAGAAAGAAAAATATATGAAAACAATTATTGATAATTTTGTTGATAGAGTAATTGAATACGGAATGTATAATGAAATTGACAAAATATATGTGAAAAATAGAGTACTAGCGTTAATAGGTGAGGAGGGAACTGATCGCATTTCCGATGAAAATGACCTGAAACAAATAAAAGATTACTTAGTGGAAATCGCCTTAAAAAACGGTAAAATTAAAGATTTAATCGAGGAAAAGGAATGTTTAGGAGCAGAGTTAATGAATTTCATAGTTCCTTTACCTAGTCGATTAAATGATATTTTTTGGAGTTCATATGATATATCACCTCAAGAAGCAGTTGAAGAGTTTTATAAGTTAAGTAAAGATAGTGATTATATTAAAACTTCTGCTATTGCTAAGAATATTGAGTTTCGATCATCAACTAAATACGGAGAGCTAGAGATTACGATAAATTTGTCAAAACCCGAAAAAGATCCAAAAACAATTGCTGCTGAAAAATTAGTAAAAGCAACTAATTATCCCAAATGTTTACTATGTATGGAAAATGAAGGATATCAGGGGCGAATAAATTATCCAGCACGTTCGAATCATAGAATTATTCGGTTGAAACTTGGTGACGAAGTATGGGGATTCCAGTATTCTCCCTACTCATATTTTAATGAGCATGCGATATTTTTAAATAGTCAACATGTACCAATGGCTATTACCTCTAAAACATTTGAACAATTATTGGAGATTGTTGATATTTTGCCAGGATATTTTGCTGGTTCAAATTCTGATCTTCCTATCTCAGGAGGCTCCATTCTTAGTCATAACCACTACCAGGGAGGGAAACATATTTTCCCAATGGAAAAAGCAAAATTTGAGAGTGAATTTCGTTTTAAAGACTTTGAGGATGTTAATGCTGGTATTGTAAAATGGCCAATGTCAGTAATTAGGTTACAAAGTGAAAATAAAAATCGATTGTTAGATTTAGCTAATAAAATTCTAAATAAGTGGAGAGAATATTCAGATTTAGAAGTAGACATCATTGCTATGACTGAAGATGTCCCACACCATACGGTGACTCCTATTGCTCGTAAAGTGGACGGGAGATATGAATTAGATATTGTTCTAAGAGATAATCATACTACTGAACAATACCCAGATGGTGTTTTCCATCCTCATCAAGATGTACAACATATTAAAAAGGAAAATATCGGGTTAATCGAAGTGATGGGACTTGCGATATTACCACCTCGTTTGAAACCAGAGTTAGAAGAAGTTGGAAAATATCTTTTAGGAGAGGATAACGCAATTGCGGATTATCATTTAGAATGGGCCGACCAATTGAAAGAAAAATATCCTCGCATTAATAAAGAAGAGGTTAATAGCGTAGTTCAACACGAAGTAGGACAAGTGTTTGCGAGAGTTCTGGAAGATGCAGGAGTTTATAAGAATACACCGTCTGGGCATGAAGCGTTTATGAGATTTGTGAAGTCGGTTGGAATTAATTAGGAGGAAACCCAAATGGCAATATTGGTAACAGGCGGAGCTGGTTATATTGGTAGCCATACCGTAGTAGAATTACTAAATTTAGGAAAGGAAGTTATCATTGTCGACAACCTTTCGAACTCTAGCATCTTGGTGCTAGACCGTATTGAAACAATTACAGGAATACGTCCCGTGTTTTACGAATTAGATATTTGTGATAAACAAGCATTGAGAAAGGTATTTGAACAAGAATCGATTGATGCTGCAATTCATTTTGCAGGTTATAAAGCTGTAGGAGAATCCGTGCAAAAGCCTGTGATGTACTACAAAAATAATATTATGAGTACATTGGCACTTGTTGAAGTGATGTCAGAATTTAATGTTAAAAAGATTGTCTTTTCTTCAAGTGCGACTGTATATGGAATTAACAATCAGTCACCTCTAATTGAGACGATGCAAACAAGTGCGACAAATCCTTATGGGTATACGAAAGTGATGCTTGAGCAAATTTTAAAAGATGTTCATGTGGCAGATTCAGAATGGAGTATTGCGTTGCTTCGTTATTTCAATCCAATTGGTGCTCATGAGTCTGGTTTGATTGGGGAAGATCCCTCAGGAATTCCTAACAACTTGATGCCTTATATTGCACAAGTAGCGGTAGGTAAGTTGTCAGAGCTAAGTGTGTTCGGAAATGATTATGATACGCTTGATGGTACTGGTGTGCGTGATTATATCCATGTAGTAGATTTAGCAATAGGACATATAAAAGCTTTAGAAAAAGTATCTGAAAACACAGATGTTTATATCTATAACCTAGGCTCGGGAGAAGGTACTAGTGTATTACAACTTGTAAATACATTTGAAAGTGTTAATAAGATCCCTATTCCTTATAAAATAGTTCCAAGACGTTCAGGAGACGTTGCAACTTGTTATGCAAATGCAGACAAAGCGTATAAGGAATTAAATTGGAGGACAACAAAATCAATAGAAGACATGTGTAGAGACACATGGAATTGGCAATCAAAAAATCCTAATGGATATAACTGATGCTACCTTTAGTATGAGTTCTGTGTTTTAGATAAATTACTTAAACTTTTAATGAAATGCATATTTAATGAAAGATAAATTTTGGTAAATTCCCAAACTAAGTTCCACCGCTAGTAGAAGTGGAAGTTAGTCTGAT
>CAUQIP010000018.1:0-34894 GCA_963518235.1 uncultured Streptococcus sp.
AGAGGAAAAAGTAGAGAAAGTAAATTCCCAAACTGGCAAATAAAAACTGAAAGAGTAAGACCAGAAACGTCAAAGAGAGCAGATAGACAAACAGACGACTACGGGAGCGCAGATAGGCTAGAAAAAATTGTTTCCAATCAAGCATGCTTCAATCCGTACCCTATCCCTTTCTTGGTCTCGATAAATCCTACCAAGCCCTGTTCTTCCAACTTTTTACGCAAACGAGCCACATTGACAGAGAGGGTATTATCATCAATGAAAAAGTCGCTGTTCCAAAGTTCTCGCATGAGATCGTCACGCGCTACGATATTGCCTGCGTGTTCAAATAAAACGCGTAAAATCTGGAATTCATTCTTAGTCAAATTCAAGACTTGGCCTTGATAATGTACATCCATAGATTTGGTATTGAGGATAACACCAGCATATTCCAGTAAACTCTCGTCACGCCCAAACTCATAGGAACGACGCAACAAGCCCTGAACCTTGGCTAGAAGAACCTGCTGGTCAAAAGGCTTGGTCACAAAGTCATCCGCCCCCATATTGATTGCAATGACGATATCCATAGCCTGGTCTCTCGAAGACAGAAACATGATGGGTACCTTGGAAATCTTGCGAATCTCCTGACACCAGTGATAGCCATTAAACAAAGGCAGTCCAATATCCATGAGGACCAGATGAGGTTCCGACTGAACAAATAGACTCAAAACTTCCATAAAGTCTTCTACCAGGACCACTTCAAATCCCCATTCAGAGAGCATTTTCCCGACTTGTTGACGAATAACCTGATCATCTTCTACTAATAAAATCTTGTGCATCTGATTCTCCTTTGCTAATTTTAGGAGTCTTAAATCCTTTAGTATAAATAGAGGGCTTAGTATCTAATACTTTTTTGACATTTCCTTGTCACAACAGCTCAAAAACAGATAGTGAATAACCCCATTGATATCATACCTTATTTTCAGACATAGTGCCAGCACTACCCATTTATTTTTAATTTTTTCAACCCTCATTTCAGTTCTTTTATACATCCCCTTAACCAAAATTTATATCTATTCTTCCAAACCTTGAGTGTAGTTAAAACGACACTCTATACTCTTCTAACATTGAAAAGCTCCTTATCAAGTGGTATCCGTAAAAAGTTCTAGCTTTCAGATTGACAATCTGAAAAAGATTTGTTAAGATATGAATGAACGGTATTTAATATTCATTCAGAAAAGAGGTGAATCAAATTGGACAAAAAACAGGCTTTGAAATCCGCAGCTTATGAAGTTTTTTCAAAAAAAGGATACAAGGCGACAGGAATTTCAGAAATTGCTAGACAAGCTCATATGGCAGTCGGATCTTTTTATAACTATTACGAAAGTAAAGAGGCTATTTTTTTAGATATCTATATTGATGAAAACAACCGTGTTCGCCAAACTATGATCGAAGAACTGGATTGGGAAATTGATATGATTGATCTTATTAGTCAACTCTTTGCTCAATCCATAGCACTCGTTTCTTCCAATAAAATCCTTGCAGAATGGTACAATCCTGCCATAGCAGATGAGTTACATAGCTACTATTCCTCAGAAGAAGGGAAAGTCACAAATCCATTTCATCAATTTCTCGTGAAAACCTTTACTCATCGTTTGCAGACTGAAGGTCATTCTCCAGAAAAAATTCAAAATATTTTACAAGTTTACAACCTATTTTACTACATGGATATGCATATCACAGAAAATGATTTTCCAGATATTAGCAAAACTGTAGAAATACTAGCAACCAACTTCATTAAAGGAATACTGAAATAAAGAAATCTTTTCTTTATTTTTTGGAAATTATTGAATGAAAAAAAATATTATTCATTCATAGGAAATTACTACACTATAGGAGTTAAAAATGAAACGAGGGGAAAAAATGTTCATAATTATTCTAACTACACTTGGAGTGCTCGGCTTTATATCTTGGGGAATCATTACCTATCTTGGACGAAGCCAAACTTTATCGATAAAATCCATTGAAAATCCCAGCGGAGATTTGTATTTAGTTCACATCACAAAACCAAAAAATCAAATATGGAAAGCTGGCTCCTATGCTCAGTTTAAGCTTCCTGACAGCTCGTTTGGTCCAGACAAAAGTCCAGTAAAGGAGGATCAGGCTAGCCGATGGCTAACCCTTGCTTCCACTCCTGATGAGGATGAAATTCTTATTGTAACCCATAATAGTGGTAGCGTGTTTAAGGAAACCTTAACACATTTACCAGCTGGTAGTAAAATTGAGATGAGTTGGCTGGAGTCATCTTTATCTGTTAAAGACAATGACCAAGCACTAGTTTGTTTTGCCTCTGATGTCGGTATTTCTACTCTACGTCCAATTATGAAAGAGTGGGCTGGTAAGCGCTCCATCATTCTTAATCACTTAGACAAAGGAGTAAACATTTTTGATAATGAGTTAAGAGAGCTTAGTAAGAATAATCCGAATCTAACTTATAAAACTAGCGAAACCTTTTCTCAAAGTCAAGCATTTTTAAAACGTGCTATTGATGAATACGGCAATCAAGCCAGCTATCTCATCACAGGTCAGCCTGATGATGTAAATGAGATGAAAAATTTCTTAAAAGAGAATGGGATTGACGACAAACAGATACAAACAAGTATGTTTAGAGGTTTGAAATAAAAGCAAACTGTCTTCTATGTGTCTGAATCATACCATTATAGGTCGGTATGTAGAGAACTCGTACAAACCAACTAGTAAATTCTATGTGATTGTGATAAGATAAATAAAAAGAAAGGAGCTCTTATGGCCAATATTTTTGACTACCTGAAAGATGTCGCTTACGATTCCTTTTACGACTTTCCTTTAAATGAATTAGACATTCTAACCTTAACAGAAGCTACCTACCTCTCGTTTGATAATCTGGTCTCCACAAGTCCTCAGCGACTTTTAGACCTGGCACTTCAGGTTCCAAGAGAGCCAAACATGTTGACCAGCAAAAATCGCCTCCAGCTATTAGATGAACTAGCTCAACACAAACGCTTCAAAAATTGCAAACTCTCCCATTTTATCAACGACATCGACCCTGAGCAGCAAAAGCAATTTGCAGCTATGACCTACCGCCTCACTCTCGACACCTATCTGATTGTCTTTCGTGGGACTGATGACAGTATCATTGGCTGGAAGGAAGATTTCCACCTAACCTATATGAAGGAAATTCCTGCTCAAAAGCACGCCCTCCACTATTTAAAGAACTTTTTTGCCCACCATCCTAAGCAAAAAGTCATTCTGGCTGGGCATTCCAAGGGAGGAAATCTAGCCATCTATGCTGCTAGTCAAATTGAGAAAAGCTTGCAAAATCAAATCACAGCAGTTTATACCTTTGATGCTCCTGGTCTCCATAAAGAATTGACCCAAACCGAGGGCTATCAAAGAATAATGGATAGAACCAAGGTCTTCATTCCACAAGGTTCCATTATCGGCATGATGCTGGAAATTCCTGCTCACCAAATTATCGTTCAGAGTACTGCCTTGGGTGGTATCGCCCAGCACGATATCTTTAGTTGGCAAATTGAGGACAAGCACTTCGTTCAACTAGATAAGACCAACAGCGATAGCCAACAAGTAGACACAACCTTCAAGGAGTGGGTGGCCACAGTTCCTGATGAGGAACTCCAGCTCTACTTCGACCTCTTCTTTGGCACTATTCTTGATGCTGGCATTAGCTCCATCAATGATCTGTCCTCCTTAAAAGCTATCGAACATATTCATCATCTCTTTGTCCAAGCACAATCCCTCACCCCAGAAGAAAGGGAAACCATGGGGCGCCTTACTCAATTATTGATTGATACCCGTTACCAAGCATGGAAAAATAGATAGTACTCTGGAAAATCAAATATATACAAAACAAAAGACCTAGAATACATAATTTCATGTGCATTCTAGGTCTTTTAAAATGTACTTTATACTCAATGAAAATCAAAGAGCAAACTAGGAAACTAGCCGTAGGCTGCTCAAAACACTGTTTTGAGGTTGTGGATAGAACTGACGAAGTCAGTCACATATATACGGCAAGGCGACGTTGACGTGGTTTGAAGAGATTTTCGAAGAGTTTTATTACCAAATAATTCCCTTGTAGGATATTAAAGTACCTACTAAAAAAGGGACATAAAAGGCCACAAAAAGCCATTTCATCTTGACACAGAGCGCTACATACTCCCGAATAAAAGCAGATGGTATGTAGTAGCCCGCTGTCCGACAACCTAGACCATCACCTTTCATTTTTAGCCTGCGAGCATAGTTACTAGTTCTAAAGACATGATAATCATTTGTTACAAAGAGAAATTGAGGTTTAGCTACCAGTTTCTCGCCAAGTTCTTTAGAATAGAGGAGGTTTTCGTAGGTAGTAGTTGACTTATCCTCTAGGACGATTGCTTCTCTTGGCACATCTGTTTCTTCTAGTAAATAGTTAACAATCGCCTGTGCCTCAGAAATCTTTTCGTCCGCCCCTTGTGCACCGCTGGCTATGATTTTGATATGAGGATTCTTAGACTTGTGGTAAGCTTCTACTGCCTTATCGATCCTCCGTTTCAGCAGAGGAGTCACTTTTTCTCCACCTAACAAACCTGCACCGTGAATGATAATAAAATCATAATGCCTCTTCTTAGGAATAAAGAGATACAAGATAGAGTACAACATAAAACCTGCAAAGGCAGAGCCAAAAATAAGATAAGAGTAGGCAATGAATACAAATAAAATGTTTAGAAAGTGATTAGTGTAAAATAATTCATATCTATCTCCAAAGCGAAATAACATCAAGGCAAAAAATACCAAAATGGCTATTCCAAGGAGCATCGAGAGATAATTGGCCTTTGAACGTCCCTCTCGCTTCAATAGGATAACGCCATTATAGATTAAAAAGATGCCACTCAGAAAAATCAGCAAGGGGAGTAAAACAAAGGCAAAACCATAGAAAGCAAGCTGAACATTCTCATACCCGTTTTTATAAAAAAGGTAGGATAGATAAACATAACTTGAAATGAGAGATAATAAAAATAATACTGGATTCCACAAACTTCTATTATCCTTCCAAAATGACAGTATAAAGGCTAATATAATTCCTATAACGAGATACATTTCTTCCTCCTTTAATGATTCTATTTTATCATAATTATCCAAAGAAAAAAAGAGGGCATCTCTCCCTCTTACTCCTTCATCTGACTCTCTGCATCGGCCACGACTTGTTCTAGACTGGTCTGACCAAGTTCAGCCTCCATAGCCAGCTGGATTCTCTCCAATTTTTGATCCAAAACATCATGAATATGAGCTCCAACTGGGCAATTTGGATTCGGATTGTCATGGAAACTGAAGAGTTGACCAGTCTTACCAAGACACTCAACCGCCTGATAAACATCTAATAGACTAATGTCCTTGAGATCCTTAACAATCTCTGTTCCCCCTGTTCCGCGCGCGACTGAAATCAGCTCTGCCTTCTTCAACTGGGACAAGGTTTTTCTGATAATGACAGGATTGACCCCGACACTAGCAGCCAGAAAATCACTGGTCACCTTGCTTTCCTTCCCCTTGAGGGCAATGATTATCAGCATATGAGTCGCAATGGTAAATCTACTTGGAATTTGCATCCTCTTCTCCTTTTTACGAGGCTACCCTGCCTCTACTCTTCTTTTTCTATTATTATACCCTTTTTAGTTGTAATGTCAATCGTTACCACTTTTCAACCAAGCATCTAATTCTCTATCATAGCCCTCTTTCTGGGCCAATTCTCTCAGAAATTCCTGATGATGAGTATGGTGGATACCATTGATCAGACTTTCATAATAAACCTCAAAATAGGGAAGTTTGAGATCTTTAGCCAGCTGCAATTCAGCTGCCACATCGTAGTCTACCCGTCGGAAATCCATATCCACCAAACCCTTATCATCAAACTCCAAAATCATATACTGGGCCCGCAAGTCTTTCCGCAACTGGGCATCTAGAAAGAAAGGTTGCCCAATCGAACCTGGATTGACAATCAATTGCCCACCAGTCCCGTAACGAAGCAATTGCTGGTGAATATGACCATAAACAGCAATATCACAAGCGGGATTGGTCACCAAGCGGTCAAAGTCCTCTTGTGCTCCAGTATGAATCAACTCACGCCCCCAGTTCTTATCAGGAAGATGGTGGCTAATTCCTACCGTCAAATCCCCAAACTGACGATGAATCTGGAGTGGTTGATTGTGGAGCAGTTCAATTTCTTCTAGGGAAATTTCCTCTAAAACATACTGGCACTGGCGCAAAAGATAACGTTGGCTGGGGCGAGTACTATCCAATTCCTTACGGACACCATGCCAGAGACTGTCTTCCCAGTTTCCCAAAACTCTAGCTGTAATCGGTAACTCAGCCAACAAGTCCAAAATCCTTCTACGCCCTGTTCCTGGCATAAGAATATCTCCCAAAAGCCAGTATTCATCCACTCCTAGCTGTCGAGTATCTGCCAAAACAGCCTCCAAGGCTGTAGTATTTCCATGAATATCTGAAAGAAGAGCTATTTTTGTCATATTCATCTCCTCGTTTTTTCTCTTGCAATAAGTATAACATAAAAAGTCACAGCTAGAGAAATCTAGCTTTTTTTGATATACTAGATAAAGATATTAGACAAGAGGAAACGAATGACCCCGAATAAAGAAGATTATCTAAAATGTATTTATGAAATCGGCATAGACCTGCATAAAATCACCAACAAGGAAATTGCGGCTCGTATGCAAGTCTCTCCCCCTGCCGTAACTGAAATGATTAAACGGATGAAGAGTGAAAATCTCATCCTCAAGGACAAGGAATGTGGCTATCTACTGACTGACCTCGGCCTCAAATTGGTCTCTGAGCTCTATCGTAAGCATCGCTTGATTGAAGTTTTTCTAGTCCATCATTTAGACTATACGAGTGACCAGATTCACGAGGAAGCTGAGGTATTGGAACATACTGTCTCTGACCTATTCGTGGAGAGACTGGAAAAATTGCTTGGATTCCCCAAAACCTGCCCTCACGGAGGAACTATTCCTGCCAAGGGAGAGCTCCTGGTTGAAATCAATAACCTCCCACTAGCTGACATCAAGGAAGCTGGCGCCTACCGCCTGACTCGGGTGCACGATAGTTTTGACATTCTCCATTATCTGGATAAGCACTCACTTCACATCGGTGATCCTCTCCAAGTCAAGCAGTTTGATGGCTTCAGCAATACTTTCACTATCCTCAGTAACGAAGAGGATTTACAAGTAGGTATGGACATTGCCAAACAACTCTACGTCGAGAAAATCGACTAATTTCTCAAGTACCCAACCAACCCTGAAAGTTTTATTTTCAGGGTTTTATTTCTATCATTTGATTTTCCTTTCATTTAGTTGTACAATATTTGTTAAAAAAAGAAAGATATTTTAATATATGAAAAAATCACTAAAAATTTTTGCGACATCCAAATGGTTTGACCTCTTCGGAGTTGCTTTGGTCGTTGGGATTGCGATTGCATCTGGTTACCTCAACTCCCGTCTCGACAAATTTGTAGACTGGGGACCATGGACTGCTCTTGTACCCTTTGGATTGATTTCCGTAACCAACGTTGGGATTTCCATGTTGTCCACTCGTTTCACGGGAAAATTAAGCAAGTGGGGAAATTACTTTGGCATTATCAATACGATTTTGTCTGGTACCATTGACTATATCCTTGGAAATAAGGCGGCCATCATCACCTATCCCGTCACCTTCCTCATTTATACCTTTGCGATTAAGAAATGGGAAGTTTCGCAGGAAGGCAGACCCAACCAAATGAGCCAAAAACAGATAAAATTGGCGGCCATCATCATTTCCATCATCGCCTTCCTCTTTGCCTTTGTGACAAACTATATCGGCTATGGAGGAAAGATGAATCTCCTTGCCTACGTAACAACTATTGCCTTTGCACTGTCCCTCATTGCCAATGCTTTGAACGCATTGAAATTAACAACTCAGTGGAGCTTTTGGTTGATTTACAATTTCGTTCAGCTGACAAAGGCTGGCATTCAAGGAAACTTTGCCAATATCGGAAAATACATCTTTTATATCCTCAATGCAATCGGAGCTTTATTTGTCTGGAATGATGAAGAGGTGGAACAATAAGAGGGAAATCAAATAAAGAAATCTAATAGAATCTCCCTACTAAAATTTTTTATCATTTTACTTGTAACTTCCATTCTTTTGGAGTAGAATGAAGCTAGATAAAAGAGGGAGGTCATCTTATGAAAAAACTCTTTAGACTCCATTTTACAACAATTGCAGTCATCGATTTGCTACTATTTGCATTTTTTATCACTAGACCCGAGACATCTTTGGAGTTGCTCTTGCTCTCTGGTTTTATTTTCCTCCTTGCTCAAGGACTCCTGCTATTTCGCTTGGTTGTCCGACTCAAACATCAATTCGCTGAGATTTATCCTAAAATCAATAAAAAGATTCGCTTCTACTATTTAGGGGTGCTCATCAGCGACTTTATATTATTTGTGCTCTTAGCCTTCATTAGTTCTCAGCGTTTTTACTCTCTTATGCCATTCATCACTGCTTGTCATTCTACTTTATATTATAGAACGGCTGACTACCTAAGAGAACACTATCCAGACTTTTACGACAAACACATCTCTTTATGGGAGTGTCTCTAAGGAAAAGGAGGTTTTATCATGAAAAAAATCATCTTCATCAAAACCATTCAACTCCTTGTCATTGATGGAATCATGCTGGCATTTTTGACATTTAAAGAGGGGCTTACTTGGGACTGGATTTTGATTTATAGCGGTTGGCTCATTTTCTTTCATCCTGTACTATTGACCTATCTTTCTAACCAACTTTGTGACCACTTTAGTCACCTCTATTCCCAGATTAGACCAAGATTCTGGCGCTTTGCCTTACAAATCCTCCTATGGGATAGCCTGATCATTCTCTCCTTGATATGTTTAAGTGGTATCCCACTTTTCCTTCAGGGAAGTCTCCTCATCCTAGGACATCTCATCCCTTCCTACCGCATAAGCCAAAGCCTGAAAAGAGACTTTCCCCAAGCCTATCAAGAACCGATTCCATTTTGGAGTATTTTGTAATAGATAAGAAAGACCAAGCCCAGTCGGCTTGGTCTTTCTTATCTATTTTTAGTATCAAGGATAATGGTGACTGGTCCGTCATTGACCAGCTCAACCTGCATATCCGCTCCAAAGATGCCTGTCTGAACAGGCACTTCTTGCGCTAATTTTTGATTGAATGCATCATAGAAGTCTGATGCCATATCAGGCTTGGCTGCGCCTGTAAAGGCTGGACGATTGCCTTTCTTGGTATCCGCAAAGAGGGTAAACTGAGAAATAGAGAGGATTTCTCCTTCAATATCTTTGACAGACAGGTTCATCTTGCCTTCTGCGTCTGAAAAAATCCGCATGTTGACAAGCTTTCTCACAGCATAGTCCAAATCTTCCTCTTGGTCCTCTGGTCCAACACCAACCAGCAATAAGAGCCCCTGATTGATTTTTCCCTGAACCTGACCTTCGATACTCACTTGGGCTTTTGTAACCCGTTGGATAATGATTTTCATAATAGCCTTTCTAGTAAGAACTCAAACAATTAACCGTTGGTCCGTTTAACAGAATAGACCTCTGGTACGCTCTTAATCTTATCCACGACCGTGGTCAATGTAGAGAGGTTGGCAATACCGAAGGAAACATGAATATTGGCAAACTTCATATCCTTGGTTGGTTGGGCATTGACCGTTGAAATATTCTTGGTTGTGTTTGAAAGAACTTGCAGTACATCATTCAATAATCCTGTACGGTTGAGACCATAGATATCGATATGGGCCATATACTCCTTATTTGAGTTTGAGTACTGGTCTTCCCATTCCACATCAAGGAGACGTTGCTCGTAGTTTTCTTGGGCACGCAGGTTCATACAGTCCACACGGTGAATAGCCACACCACGTCCCTTGGTAATGTAGCCAACAATATCGTCACCCGGAACAGGATTACAACACTTGGCAATCCGCACTAGGAGACCTGAGGCTCCTTCAATAACCACACCACCCTCATGCTTAACCTTGAGGGTTTCTTTGTTCTCAACCTTGATCTCGCCACCTTTGACAAGTTCTTCTGCCTCCGCCTTGGCCTTGGCACGTTCTTCCTCACGGCGTTCCTTTTCAGTCAGACGGTTAAAGACGGTAATAGCACCGATTTCTCCAAAACCAATGGCCGCAAAGAGGGATTCTTCTGTCTTGTAGCTGGTCTTTTGCAGAACTTGATCCATGTGACGCTTGTCCATGAATTTATTGGCCACATAGCCATTTTCTTGGAACTGGGCCATCAGCATCTCACGACCCTTGTTGACAGACAATTCCTTATCTTGGTTTTTGAAGAACTGACGAATCTTGTTACGCGCCTTGCTGGTCTTGACCATATTGAGCCAATCACGGCTTGGTCCAAAGGAGTTAGGGTTGGTGACAATTTCAACCTGATCCCCTGTCTTGAGCTTGGTTGTCAGTGGAACCATGCGACCATTGACCTTGGCACCCGTCGCTTTTTCACCGACTTTTGTATGGATTTCGTAGGCAAAGTCAATCGGTCCTGAATCTTTTGGAAGGGAACGAACAGCTCCATCTGGGGTAAAGACGTAAATCTCCTCAGCCAGATAGTTTTCCTTGACAGAGTCCACAAATTCCTTAGCATCATCAGCCTGATCTTGGAGCTCCATCATCTCCTTGATCCAGTTCATTCCAATAGCAGATTCCTTGCTGTTGACTTGCCCCTTAATGCCTTTCTTATAAGCCCAGTGAGCCGCAACCCCGTACTCAGCCACCTCGTGCATGGCTTTAGTTCGAATTTGGAATTCGATTGGCCCTTTTGGTCCATAAACAGTCGTATGGATAGACTGGTAACCATTGGCCTTGCGGTTGGCGATATAGTCTTTGAAGCGACCTGGCATTGGCTTCCAAAGCTCATGCACATAACCAAGCATGGCATAAACATCACTTTGGGTATCCAAAATACAACGAATGGCAATCAGGTCATAGATTTCCTCAAACCGTTTTCTCTTATCCTGCATTTTGCGGAAAATCGAGTAAATATGCTTGGGACGACCGTAAATTTTCCCTTTTAGGTGACGATCTGTCGTATAGTCTTCTAGCTTCGTAACTACCTCATCCACCAAGGCCTCACGCTCTCTGCGCTTTTCCTTCATCATATGGGTAATCTTGTAAAACTCCGTTGGATTGAGATAACGGAAAGACAGGTCTTCCAATTCCCATTTGACACTGGAAATCCCCAAACGGTGGGCAAGTGGGGCATAGATTTCCATGGTTTCTTTGGAAATACGCTCCTGCTTGTCTTTTCTAAGGTGTTTCAGGGTCCGCATATTGTGCAAGCGGTCAGACAGTTTGACCAAGATAACACGGATGTCCTCAGACATGGCCATGAGCATCTTTCGATGGTTTTCAGCCAACTGCTCTTCGTGAGATTTGTACTTGACCTTACCGAGCTTGGTAACTCCATCGACAATCACCCGCACATCAGGACCAAACTCTCTTTCCAAATCGTCCAAGGTCGCATCAGTATCTTCCACCACGTCATGCAAGAAACCACAGGCAACCGTTACGGCATCTAGTTTGAGTTTGGCTAAAATACCTGCTACTTGGATAGGGTGAATGATATAAGGCTCGCCTGATTTGCGGTATTGACCACTATGGCATTCCACCGCATAAACCAAGGCCTTATGGACAAAAGCAACATCTTCTTTTGATAAATATTTTTGTGTTAGAGCGACAACCTCATCGCCCGTCAAATTCACTTCTTTTGGCATCTCTACTCTCCAATTCTTCCTACCATTTTATCACTTTTTTAAGAATATGAAAACTAGATTGGAACAGAATAAGAAAAAAATAATTCAGAATTGCTTGATAATTCTGAATTATTAGTCTATAATATATTACGAAGTTAGATTTTAAACTTAGGTGATAGAAGGAGAGATAGAAGAACGGAAACCATATTGTAACCGAAAGACTTTCTGACTTCCCCAATTCCATTGAATATACGAAAGATAAACGGTGGAACTCGTGTCACATACACTGGTACCTTGACTGGATTTTGGAATTAAAATCCTCAAGATACTTTCTTTTATCCTTTAGTTTATAAGGAGAACACCTATGAAAAAAACTGCTATTTCTATCTTTGCTCTCCTAGTGTTAGGAGTTTGCTGCCTGTTTCTATTCAGCCAGCAAAGCTATAAAAAAACAGTCGTTCAATACTATGCTAACGACCAGAACCTGCCCAATAGGATAACTTATAGTGAATATAGCGATAAACGGGAAGCCAACTACGGTGGCACTCTAAACATCACATCTATCAAACAAGCTAATGACGGAGTTTATGCAACCTATGAAGGGCAATTGACACCTCTCCAATATTGATAAATTGATAACCAGCCTGTCTTCATCTAGTCATGCTGGTTTTTAAGTTCATTCTAAATCCTTACCTATTCTCCCCAACTGTGCTATACTTAATGTATACTCAATGAAAATCAAAGAGCAAACTAGGAAACTAGCCGCAGGCTGTACTTGAGTACGGCAAGGCGACGTTGACGCAGTTTGAATTTGATTTTCGAAGAGTATTAGTGCATTCTTTGAGATTGGAGCCAATATGAAAATCCATAAAACCGTGAATCCTGTTGCCTATGAAAACACCTATTACCTAGAAGGCGAAAAGCACCTCATCGTCGTTGATCCTGGTAGCCATTGGGAAGCCATTCGTCAGACCATCGAGAAGATCAACAAACCTATCTGTGCTATTCTCTTGACCCACGCTCATTATGACCATATCATGAGTCTGGACTTGGTTCGCGAGACTTTTGGCAATCCTCCTGTCTATATCGCAGAGAGTGAAGCCAGCTGGCTCTACACTCCTGTCGATAATCTCTCTGGGCTTCCTCGTCATGATGATATGGCAGATGTGGTCGCAAAACCTGCAGAGCACACCTTTGTCTTTCATGAGGAATATCAAATTGAAGAGTTCCGCTTCACTGTCTTGTCAACTCCTGGTCACTCTATCGGCGGTGTTTCTATAGTCTTTCCTGATGCTCACCTAGTCTTGACAGGGGATGCTCTATTCCGAGAAACCATCGGACGAACCGACCTTCCGACTGGTAGCATGGAGCAACTCCTCCATAGTATCCAGACTCAACTCTTCATCCTACCAAACTACGATGTCTATCCAGGACATGGTCCAGCTACGACCATCGCCCATGAAAAGACCTTCAATCCTTTTTTCTAGCAGGATTTTGATGATAATAAATTTCGCAATTTATAATAGATTGAAGCTAGAATAGTACGTCCTGGCTTCTAAATCATTATTAGAAATCAATTTGTTCAGACTTTATTTCATCTCACTATATTTATACTATTTTAGAATTATAAAAAACGCATAATATCAAGTGTAGAAAAGTTTGATATTATGCGTTTTATCATGAAAAGATTTTCTAAATTATCTCCTCAAATTGATTTTTCACAGTCTAAAATAATTGATAGATAAACTATGAATTGGAGTTATTCTGACTCCTTACGAAAGCTAAATAATCCAGCAGTTAGAGTCAACATTCCAAATAGGGTGGCGAGAATTGAGTTATTTTCTCCAGTATTTGGCAAAGTCTTAGCTACTTGTTTCGAAATAGTTTCAGTCTTAGTTGCTAACGGCTCAGCTTGAGTTTTTGTACTACTTGCGTCATTTCCTTTTTGTTCTGTGGTTGTTAGAGTATTACTACTATTTACAACTGGAACAGGAGTTGTACTACCTCCGTTATCACGGCTTGCGGCAACTTTAAAAGTCATAGCATAGATACTAAAGTGGTTAGTTTCGAAAGTTACCTTATCTGTATCTTGTTTGAACTTCAATGCCTGTAAAGTACCATCTGGAGCAACATAATAGACATTTTCAACTGGCTTATCGGCAGAAAGACTTACTAGAACCATGCCGTTTGGCTGGATAGCCTTACCATTCGCGTCATATAAATGAATGTCGAAGGCCTTGTAGTCTTTTGATTCAAGTGAAGTCGACTTGGCTTCTTCTACCCTGATATAGCTGACATTTTTGAGTGTTGCTTCTGAACCATGTACTCGAACGCTTCCAGCTTTGTTCGAAAGAACACGAGTATTGTTTGGTGTGGCTGGATTTATAGGATTCTCGCTTGGCTTAACTTCAGGTTTGACTTGCTCGGCTGGTTTTTCAGCAGGGTTCTTAAACAAGAAAACGTAAGTTTGATAGGTTTCACCAGGTAGAAAGTACGAATGAGTTTTAGTTTTCTCATCATAGCGATTTATTTCTTCTTTTGGGAATCTTGGATAGTAAAGCTCTTCCAGTTTTCTATCCTTAGTTAAGGTGTAAACCTGGATATCTTCTTTCTTCTCTTTTGATTTGAAAGTTAAAGCGACATTACCACTTTGGAGAGTTTGATTTGTTCCGTAAGTTGGATTTCCATTTTTATTAGGAACTTCATAGAAGATTGTATAAGCTTCATAGTTTGTTCCTTCCAACTCTGGAACTTTTACTCGAACAAGAGCAGGTCTAAACCTACTATCCATGTCTTTAAATCCATCTTTAAAGTTTATCTCTTTACCGTTTTCAAACATCGGTACATTGAAATTCGAACTGAAAGTACTTGTTTTTATATGAGAGCCTGCATGAAGCAAGTCTGGTTCAGCTGTCCACCAACCGTAAGATGTTTTTTCTACATTTTCAGTAGGAAGGGGAGCAGCAAGGTCGTTTGTTGTTAGAGTAGGGCGACCTGCTCCGTTAAACCAACGTTTTGGATTGTTAGTTCGGTAAGGAATCTTTGGCAATCCAACATTCTCAGCAGGTTTCACTGGGTTAGCTGGTTGTGGTTGCTCTACTGGTTTAACCTCTGGTTGAGGGTTTTCTGCTGGTTTTGGAGCTGGAACGGGCGTTTCAGCAGGTTTATTTTCAACCGGCTTGTTCTCGGCTGGTTTCGGCTGTTCGTTTGGCTTAACTTCAGGTTTGACTTGCTCAGCTGGTTTTTCAGCAGGGTTCTTAAACAAGAAAACATAAGTATCGTAGGTTTCACCATATAGATTGTATGAATGAGTTTTAGTTTTCTCATCATAGCGATTTGTTTCTTCACTTGGGAATCCTGGATAATAGAGTTCTTCCAGTTTTCTATCCTTAGTTAATGTATAAACCTGGATATCTTCTTTCTTCTCTTTCGATTTGATATTTAAAACAATACCGCCACCTTGGAGAGTTCGATTTGTTCCATAAGTTGGATTTCCGTTTTTATTAGGAACTTCATAGAAAATTGTATAAGCTTCGTAGTTCATTCCTTCCAACTCTGGAACTTTTACTCGAACAAGAGCAGGTTTAAACCTACTGTCCATATCTCCAAATCCGCTACCTTTAAATTTTATCTCTTTACCGTTTTCGAACATCGGATTATTGAAATTCGAATTAAAAGTATTTACTTTTATATGAAATCCTGCGTGAAGCAAGTCTGGTTCAGCTGTCCACCAACCGTAAGATGTTTTTTCTACATTTTCAGTAGGAAGGGGAGCAGCAAGGTCGTTTGTTGTTAGAGTAGGGCGACCTGCTCCGTTAAACCAACGTTTTGGCTGGTCTTTTCGATAAGGAATCTTTGGCAATCCAGCATTTTCAGCTGGTTTCACTGAGTTAGCTGGTTGTGGTTGCTCTGCAGGTTTAACCTCTGGTTGAGGGTTTTCTGCTGGTTTTGGAGCTGGAACGGGTGTTTCAGCAGGTTTATTTTCAACCGGCTTGTTCTCAGCTGGTTTTACTGGCTGAGTAGGCTGTGGTTGCTCTGTAGGTTTAACCTCTGGTTGAGGATTTTCTGCTGGTTTTGGCGCAGGTGTTGGTTGAGCAGTATTAGGTTTAACAGCAACATTTGGTTGCGGCGCAACGTTTTCCTCGGCATGCACCAAAGTTGGCACTACAGCACTAAGAGTGACAGCAGAGAAGGTAACAATACCTAGTTTAGTGAGTTTATTCATAATTTTTCCTCCTCAGGAATATAAAATTGCCTTTTTAGGCTTATAAAATGACAAAATCAACTTCCTTTCAAGACCACAAAAGCAAAATTTTGAGCCAACTCATTATCTAAACATTTAATGTTCTTGATAGAAGCCTTAAATGAACCTTCATCCATTAACTGAACAATACAGCTATTACATATCTTAATGATTTTTAAATTTTTTGTTGCCAAAAGCTAGCTATCTCCTTTAGAGATAGGGAACTAAGTGTATCGCGTAACGACCGTTAGACGATACACAAAAATGCCAGTCTAATACAGGTTAAAAACACTGTTAAACTCGCATTTTTTTAAATATTTATATTCTTATTTTGACTGTTTTATCAAACGGTCGTTAATCGAAACAAATTTACGGCTTTATTCTACCATTTTTCCCTATTTTTAGCAATGATTTTCCGTTTTTTTTGACGATTGTTCGCAACTTTATTACGTTCTAAAACTTTATATAGGGTTGATGTAGAAATTTGTTCAGTTTTTGCAATATTACGTATGCTTATATCTGAATGTAGATATTTGTTAAGTATCCGCTCCTCCTTTTCTTTTGAAATCCGTTTAGCCCCTAATCTAACACCATTTTCCTTAGCTTTTCGAAGTCCTTCTTTTGTGCGAAACCTCAGATTTTCCAGCTCATTTTCTGCCACAAAGCCTAAAATAATGCAAAGTAACCTGCCAATAAGAGAACCTGTTTCTAGCTTTTCATGCAAACTGACTAGGTGAATATTAGATTCATTAAATAGTTCAATAAGTTCTAGCAGCTTAAACATAGATCGAGTCAGTCTATCTAACTTATAGATAGTGAAAGTAACCTGCTTGCCATCTTTCGAAAAGTCAGAGGCCAGTTTTAAAGCCTTTGTAAGTTCAGGACGAGTGTTATTTGCACCAGATTCCTTTTCTATAAAAAGTTTATCGCAATGTTTGAGAGCTTCGATTTGCACTTTCAATCCTAGGTCTTGCTTATGAGTAGATACACGGGCGTAGCCTATGTTGATAGTCTTTTGAGACATAAAAATCCTCCTGTTATCTTGATACAGAGGGATATTTTACTATGAATTTTAAAATAAGAAAAGACCTTTAATCCTTTTTTCTAGTACGCAAAAAACCAAGGAATTTTTATCCTTGGTTTTTATGTACTGCTATTTTATGAAGTTAGAATCTAGCCTAGTTTTAAATTTTATCAAATACTAGTTGACTGGGGCAAATTCTTTCCAATCAAATTTAGCTAAATCAAGTTCATTAGAAGAAATCTGCAAAACTTGCTCTGGTTTTTGATCCCCACCAATTTGGAGAGTCCCTTCTTTAATCTTTTGCACTCCGTCCTTATTAAAGGCATAAAGGCTTAAGCTCATTTCTGGTCGTGTTGACTGCCAGTCTGCATATATGACTTGGCCATTTTCATAAATGACTAAACTGGAACGAAAGCCACCTGCAGAAGCTACATAAGCTGTATGAAGCAACTTAGGTTGTTTATTTTCTAAATAGTAAATAGCTGAAACAAATTTTTCGTCCCCAATAAGCAACTCGTCTTGACCATCCTTATTCAAATCAACAATGACATATTTCCAAACCGGTGCATTTTTATAATCCATTCGAGAGAAAATCAGAGCATATTCATCTGAAGCAATCTTGTGTTGTTTATTTTCCTCGTATAAATCTTCTCTATTCCCTTGCTTTAAAAGGTCTGTAAAATGATTGTACCGCTCTATTACTCCCTCGTACAAATCTTTTCCTGTTTCACTTTTCTTTTCCATTGTTGTTGACGGCGTTGCCATTGAAGAACTTGTACTAGTTTGGCTCTCTGACTTCGTAGAGGTTTCCTTATGTTCCTCTTTGGTCGAAGATGATTGTGTTGCCGAAGGTTCTATTTTTTCCTCTTTTTTGTTTGCACTACAAGATGCTAAAACAAAAATAGAAAGAATAGCTGAAAGCATCATTAAAAATTTCTTCATGTTAACCTCTTTAGCCCATCCTATGCAGATTTACAGATTTTAGTATTAGATTGGATTCATTACCAAATAATCACGCGCTCTTCTGGTGAACGCCACATACCGTCTCCTTCTTTGACATCATAGGTTGTAAAGAAATCATCGAAGTTTGGTACTTGCACATTGACACGGAGTTTGGCTGGCGCGTGCACATCGACGCTAGCCAAGAGTTTCATAAATTCTGGACGACCTTTCATGCGCCAGATGCGACCGAAGTTGTAGAAGAACTCTTCTGCTGAGAAGTCTGGTTCTCTCTTAGCTGCTTCAAGCGCTGCAGCGATTCCTCCCAAGTCAGCCACGTTTTCTGATACAGTCAATTTACCGTTGATGGTTGCTCCATAAGAATCCTGTCCATCAAACTGGTCAATAACTTTTTGTGTTTTCTCCTTGAAGGCAGCATAGTCACTCTCTGTCCACCAATCCTTGAGGCTACCATTTTCATCAAAGGAAGCTCCGTTGGTATCAAAGGCGTGGGAAATTTCATGGGCAATAACCGCCCCGATACCCCCGTAGTTAGCAGAAGATGACTGATGCAAATCATAGAAAGGTGCTTGTAAAATAGCCGCTGGAAAGACAATCAGGTTCTTCTGTGGATTGTAGTAGGCATTGACCATATGAGCAGGCATGCCCCATTCCTTATAGTCTACAGGTTGGTTCCACTTGCTCCAACTGTGCTTGATTTCCACACGCGCAAAGGCTAGAGCATTGTCAAAAAGGCTAGCAGTCTCATTTACTACTTTGTCCTTATAACGTTCTGGCAATTCTTCTGGGTAACCGATGTAAGGCTTGATGACATTGAGTTTGACGATGGCCTTGTCACGAGTTTCTGGAGTCAGCCAGTCATTTTTAGCCAAGCGCTCCTTATAAACATCAATCATGGTTGCCACTTTTTTCTCCACGTCTGCCTTGGCTTCTGGAGAGAATTTTTCATGGGCATACCAGAGCCCCAAGGCTTGTTTGAAAGGACCTTGTGCTAGTTGATAAGCTGCCTTGACCTTGTCTTTAGCCTCTGGAACACCTGAAAGCGCACGGCTATAGGCACCTGACAAGACACGAATTTCTTCTGTTAAATAGCTGGTTGAGAGATTAACAACACTCAAAATTAAGTTTGCCTTGAGGAGAGGCCATGCCTCTTCACTATAGAATTGATCTGCTGCTTGCCAGAAGCGTTCTTCATCTACAATAACCTTGTCTGGCACTTGTCCAAGAACAGCTTGGAAGAAGTCATCCAGAGGTAGGGCAGGCGCAAATTTCTTGAAATCTTCATAAGCATATGGATGGTAGAGTTTAGCATATTCTGAACTTTCTTCATTAGAGAGCACCACTGCCGCAATTCGACGGTCTAGTTCTAATCTCTTCTCTAACAAGTCTTCAATTTCTGCATCAGAGAAATCATAAGCCTTGAGAAGATTTGCGCTGGTTTCTTTCCAAAGAGTCAAGAGCTCCTCGCGCTGAGGATGGTCTTCTGCATAGTAGGTCGTATCTGGCAGAATCGTGCTTGGAGCGCTAGCCCATAAAACATTGATTCTGGCATCCATAAAGTCTGGCGATACACCAAAAGGAAGGAAGTTCGGTTTTCCTGCAAGCTCAAACTCTGCTAGTTTAGCTGTAAAATCCGCAAAAGTCTCCAATTCTTGGAATTCTTTAAGAAGTGGTAAGACAGGTGTGATACCGTCAGCTTCTCTCTTGTCAAAATCACGAACTAGGCGGTGGTATTTGACAAAGTTTGCCAAGATAGCATCCTCAGGCACCTCTTCTCCTGCCAACCACTTGTCTGTTGTCGCCAGCATCAGGTCTTCAATTTCCTGATCTAAATCAACAAAACCTCCCGTTTGAGACTTATCTGCTGGGATTTCAGCAGTCTTCTGCCATTCTCCATTGATTGCATCATAAAAATCATCTTGATAACGTGTCATCTTGTTCTCGCTTTCATTTGTACTTGTTTTTAGCTTAACAAAAATTACCTAGGAATGCAATTAAAAATAAACGGATGTTTCCTATTGTTTTTCAGTTAATATTTTAATTTTTTCAAAAATTAACTTGACTTAATTTTTTTTTTAAGGTATATTAAGAGTAAGGAGGAATACAAGTTTATGATACGTATCGAAAACCTCAGTGTCTCCTACAAAGAAACGTTGGCACTTAAGGATATTTCACTAGTGCTCCAAGGACCAACAATTACCGGTATCATTGGTCCAAACGGTGCTGGAAAATCAACATTATTAAAAGGTATGCTGGGAATTATCCCACATCAAGGTCAGGCATTTCTCGATGACAAGGAAGTTAAAAAATCCTTACACCGAATCGCCTATGTCGAACAAAAAATCAATATCGACTACAACTTTCCCATCAAGGTCAAGGAATGTGTCTCGCTAGGACTCTTTCCCTCTATCCCTCTCTTTCGCAGTTTAAATGCTAAACATTGGAAAAAAGTAGAGGAAGCCCTTGAAATCGTCGGCCTAGCTGACTACGCTGAACGTCAAATCAGTCAACTGTCTGGAGGTCAATTCCAGCGGGTCTTGATTGCCAGATGTTTGGTGCAGGAAGCTGACTATATCCTCTTGGATGAACCCTTTGTTGGGATTGACTCTGTCAGTGAGGAAATCATCATGAATACGCTGAGAGATTTGAAAAAAGCTGGTAAGACGGTTCTCATCGTCCACCACGACCTCAGCAAGGTTCCCCACTACTTCGATCAAGTCTTGCTTGTCAATCGAGAAGTGATTGCCTTTGGTCCAACCAAAGAAACCTTTACCGAAGCAAATCTCAAAGAAGCTTACGGTAATCGACTCTTTTTCAACGGAGGTGACCTATGATTGCAGAATTTATCGATGGATTGCAAAAATTCCATTTCCTACAAAATGCCTTGATAACAGCTATTGTCGTCGGGGTCGTAGCTGGAGCTGTAGGATGTTTCATCATTCTACGCGGGATGTCACTCATGGGAGATGCTATTTCACATGCTGTCTTGCCAGGTGTAGCCCTCTCCTTTATCTTGGGCCTTGACTTCTTTATCGGAGCCATTGTCTTTGGATTGCTAGCTGCCATCATCATTACCTACATCAAGGGGAACTCGATTATCAAAAGCGATACCGCCATCGGCATTACCTTTTCTTCTTTCTTAGCCCTCGGTATCATCTTGATTAGTGTCGCTAAAAGTTCAACTGATCTTTTCCATATCCTTTTTGGTAATATCCTAGCCGTCCAAGATACGGATATGTTTATTACTATGGGTGTTGGGGCAGTCATTCTCTTGTTAATCTGGATTTTCTTCAAGCAACTCTTGATAACATCCTTTGATGAACTCTTGGCTAAAGCCATGGGAATGCCTGTCAATTTCTATCACTACCTTCTCATGGTACTCTTGACTCTCGTGTCTGTGACAGCCATGCAAAGTGTCGGAACTATCCTGATTGTAGCCATGCTGATTACCCCAGCTGCAACTGCTTATCTTTATGCTAATAGCCTGAAAAGCATGATTTTCCTTTCCTCAACCTTTGGAGCGATAGCTTCAGTTTTGGGACTCTTTATCGGTTATAGCTTTAACGTTGCGGCAGGCTCTAGTATCGTGCTCACAGCTGCTAGTTTCTTTCTCATTAGCTTCTTTATCGCTCCAAAACAACGATATTTGAAACTGAAAAATAAACATTTGTTAAAATAAGGGGCAAAACCCCAATAAATTGGAGGATCTAATGAAAAAATTAGGTACATTACTCGTTCTCTTTCTTTCCGTCATCGCTCTTGTAGCATGTACTAGTGGAAAAAAAGATGCAGCTTCTGGTCAAAAACTAAAAGTTGTTGCTACAAACTCAATCATCGCTGATATTACTAAAAATATTGCTGGTGACAAGATTGATCTTCACAGTATCGTTCCTGTTGGCCAAGACCCGCACGAATACGAACCACTTCCTGAAGACGTTAAGAAAACATCTCAAGCTGATTTGATTTTCTACAACGGTATCAACCTTGAAACTGGTGGCAATGCTTGGTTTACAAAATTGGTAGAAAATGCTAAGAAAACTGAAAACAAAGACTACTTTGCAGTCAGCGAAGGCGTTGATGTTATCTACCTTGAAGGCCAAAACGAAAAAGGCAAAGAAGACCCACACGCTTGGCTTAACCTTGAAAACGGTATGATTTTTGCTAAAAACATCGCAAAACAATTGAGCGCTAAAGACCCTAGCAACAAAGAATTCTACGAAAAAAATCTCAAAGAATATACTGATAAGCTAGACAAACTTGACAAGGAAGCTAAAGAGAAATTTAACAACATTCCTGCTGAGAAAAAACTCATCGTAACCAGCGAAGGATGCTTCAAATACTTCTCTAAAGCCTACGGTGTCCCAAGTGCCTATATCTGGGAAATCAACACTGAAGAAGAAGGAACACCTGACCAAATCAAGACCTTGGTTGAAAAACTTCGCCAAACAAAAACTCCTTCACTCTTTGTAGAATCAAGTGTGGATGACCGTCCAATGAAGACTGTTTCACAAGACACAAATATCCCAATCTACGCACAAATCTTTACTGACTCTATCGCAGAACAAGGTAAAGAAGGCGACAGCTACTACAACATGATGAAATACAACCTTGACAAGATTGCTGAAGGATTGGCAAAATAATACTCTGAAAAACGTCATTCTCACATGAGCTGGCGTTTTTTCTATGCCCATATTTTCAGTCAAATCATTGGAAAATTCCGACCGTTTCAGCTAAAATGGAAGAAAAAAGATTGGAGTATCTTATGGTAACTTTTCTCGGAAATCCTGTGAGCTTTACAGGTAAACAACTACAAGTCGGCGACAAGGCGCTTGATTTTTCTCTCACTACAACAGACCTTTCTAAAAAATCTCTGGCTGATTTTGATGGAAAGAAAAAAGTCTTGAGTGTCGTGCCTTCTATCGATACAGGTATCTGCTCAACTCAAACGCGTCGTTTTAATGAAGAACTGGCTGGACTGGACAACACGGTCGTATTGACTGTTTCAATGGACCTACCGTTTGCCCAAAAACGTTGGTGTGGTGCTGAGGGAATTGAAAATGCCATCATGCTCTCAGACTATTTCGACCATTCCTTTGGACGTGACTACGCCCTCTTAATCAATGAGTGGCACCTATTGGCACGCGCAGTCTTTGTCCTCGATACTGACAATACGATTCGCTACGTTGAATACGTGGACAATATCAACTCTGAACCAAACTTCGAAGCCGCAATTGCAGCTGCTAAAGCCCTATAGAAAAAATCCTCTGTCACAAAGAGTTACCTACTCTTTGAAACGGAGGATTTTTCTTATTCTTTAATTATTGTTTATTTTGAAATGAATCCTTCAAAATCTTTTAGTTGAAAATTATATTTTTCAGTGAGTAACACATTATCCACTGCAACATCTTCTCCCAATGGGTAAATATTTCTTTTGAAACAGTTGTAGGAGGAAAATCTCTCCTACACTATTATTGATTCATGATAATATTTCAGTAACTCATCGTGCAATTAAAAACAAGGATTTTTATTTCAGACGATCCATCGTGAACACTTCATCAGCCATCTCCCAAATTGCCGGATTATGTGTTGCGATAATGATTAGCCTATTATCATCTCGAAGAGATAGCAAAATCTCCATAATCAACTGAGAGGTTGCTGGGTCTATTGAAGCTGTTGGCTCATCTGCCAAAATAAAGGGTGGATTCTTTAAGATAACTTTTGCCAAGGCAACCCGTTGCGATTCTCCGCCCGATAACTCAAAGATGCGCTTATCTAGGTCAAGATAAGCCAGGCCGACCTGTTCTAAAGCCTGCTTCTGCCTCAACCGCTGTTCCGACCGACTCAACTTTTGACCAATGAGACCTAGCTTAAGGTTTTCTTCAATACTTTGGTTTTCAATCAAGCCAAAGTTCTGGAAGAGGTAGCCCAATTCATGACGGAAAAAATCACTCGATTTATAATTGGCCAAGTCTTTACCTCGGTAAAAAATCGTCCCATCATAAGATTCTAATTTCCCAATCATGTTCATCAAGGTTGTTTTTCCGCTACCACTTGAACCAATTAAGGCATAGACTTTTCCAGCCTCAAATGTCATTGAAAGATTCGAAAATAACTCTCGCTCTCCAAAAGATTTACTCACCTGTTTAAGTTCAATCATATTAACCTCCCTTCAAAACAAGCATGGACATCTTGTTTTCTTTCTGCATTTGGACATGTAACTGTAAAAGAGATAGACCAGTAAAGAGTAACGAGACTAAGAAGGCAACTACTATCTCTACCTGAAGAAATACACTCGCAATAAATCCCAGTAAAAACACACCCAGTTGAGCAAAGAGATAAGTGCGATGGATTTCTAAGAACCTGAGACCTGCAATGCGTTTGATAAAAATGGCACGTCTAAATTCTTCAAAGTAGAGCCTATTCATAGTGTTAAACAACAAAATTGAAGTTGCAATCCCAAGCACAGCTCCTGCTAGCATTACCCAACGTTCCCTCTGTATATTATCCAATAATGTGATGTAGTTGTGGTAACCTGTTTGCATTTCTGAGACCCAATTTTCAATGCCTTGTCTCTGGATAAGCTCCTGGGCATCAGACAATTGATTAAAGAGAACGTAGTTCTGTACTGCGTCTACCCAAAACAAAACGGACTGTGGACCAGTTGATTGGGGTGTTATAACAATGATGATTGGATCTTTCAAAAACTGCTGGTAAAAAATAGGGGTCGTATTATACACAAAACGATCCTGACCTGATTCCAAATAACCTACCGTAGCAGTCATTTGCTGTCGTTCATCTTGACTAGATATGCGACTGGTTAAGTCGTCTTCAAAAACAGATTTATAATGTTCTTCCTCTGAACGGAGGTGTTCAGGCAGCAATAAGACAAACTCCCCTACATCAAGGTGATTCATCTTTTGCTCAATAGTTGTATCTACAGGAATGTTTTGACGCTCCAAGTATTGCGGTGTGACGATAAGGACATTGCCATTCGGGTTGTAATCGTGCCATTCTGTAGAGGTTATAAAGTTTTTGGAGGAAGCCATGCCATTTTGCAAAGTACGGTCAATTAACTGGTGTCTAGATAAGAAAGCCTTTTGTTCTGAAACAGCCAGATCCATCAATTGATACCAAGTTCTGAATTTCCTTTGAGCTTGTTCATCAAAACCAGGACTCGTTCCTTCACGGCTGATTGATAGGGTAATCAGTTGCCTTTCCTGGCTCCAAGCCTCTTGTCCAATCCGATGCTGTTGCCAGGCTTGGGAATACTTTAAGCTACTCCCTATTCCCAGCGTTACAATAATAATCGCTAATAGTTGACCGATTAAAATCAAACTAATGATTCCTCTGACAGGCACTTGCCCTTTTATAATCTGCATCAGGTGTATCTTTTTTATCCCAACTGCGAAGAGTTGAGCGAAAAACAGGGAGATCGACAACAAGATGAGATTATAACTGAGCAAGCCTTCTCCTATGGTCATTAGGGATTGCGTTGGAAGCGACAGAATTTTTTGCATAAGAATGGCGAGCACGCCAGCTAAACTGAAACCAACAGCTATCCCTTTCAAATCCTCACCAACTGGTCTAAGAAAAATGGACCACCGTTTCTCTCCTGAAATGAGGCGAATGCCCGACGACCGTAATTGGCTAATTTGACTAATTAAAGTCAGTGCTCCAAAGGTTAAGATGAAAATCAATAGACTGATTAACTGAAATCCGTTACTAAAGATAGCCATTAACGTAGATAGTTTAGATGGAATTGTCAGGTGCATGTTAGTCAAGCCAAGTTGACTTAGCTCCTCCTTTAGCAAGTGAATATCTAGGTGTCCATCGAATACAAAATAGTTTGTTTCAACACTACTACTTTGAGCATCTTCTAGATTTTTTTCCTGAAGCCCATCAGGCAACTTTCCGTCCCCAAAGGTCGTATAAGAAAACACTGGAGTGCCTTCTGAATTAAGATCTTGGTGTTGAATCGCAATAAAGCTATCCGTTTCTTCTGCTAGTTTTTCCAAGCGTGTAGCAACATGCTGAAAAGTTGTTTCAGGGGAAGAATCAAGTACAACAACGTTGGGGTAATAATAGGAGACATATGTATCAGTCCAAATGGTAAATACCCAAACAAAGAACAAACTAGCAAGCAGGTTGGATATGAGTATAAATAATTTTTTCATAGTGCATTCCTTATTCTAAAACAGCGGGCAGAAATACCCCTGCCCTCTATAAACTAACAAGCTTACTAAACTATTGATAAAAGAATCTTCTTCAATTATTCTTTACCATCCCGCATCAAATTTTTAACATATTATTACTCCTCTTAATGAAATATTATGAAAATGAGCGAAATGCAACTACATATTTTAATTAGAAATCTCAGTCTGAATTATAGTATCCTATTTTTTCCTCCTTTCTAGCTGCACGCTCCTTTCTACAGACAGAGACCTAATTTTATAAACCAATCTTAAATACTTTAGATTTTGTAACTCATAATTTTCAACAGTTGGTTAGCTATGAAAGCATTTTATCAAACATCTCCATTCTTATATCTATCTGGTATTGTTACAAGCTCTCATCAGAATACCTTTCTCTAAATAGTTGAATTTTAAAGTAATACGAAATCAATCAGCCTTCCCAACATCAAGACTATTGGACTTCTTTTGTGATTACACTCGAATCTCCAATTGTCTATTCTTCTGAATAAACTGTTGGTAAGGAATTGTATTACTAAACATAAAAACACCTAGTAATGCAAATGAAACCCCTTTCTGTTTCCTTGTTTTTATTCTAATATATATATTTTATTTAGTCAATTGTTTTTATTACATTTTGAACTTTTTTATTTTTTTATTACCATAAAGAATTATACATTCCTTTAACTTGCTATTTTGAACTAAAAATTTTATAATGAAATTAAGTAAATAGGAAGGTTTATTATCTTTAATGAATACACTCGCAGAGAAATTCAGATTGAAAAGAAAAGAGTTGAGACTCTCCCAACAAACTCTTGCAGAAGGAATTTGTGAACAAAGCCAGATTAGTAAAATTGAGAGAGGGCATTTCATTCCCTCCGCAGACCTTTTGTTCAAACTCTCACAACGACTTGAAGTACCATTAGATTATTTTTTCAATGAACAAATTGAAATTAAATCTAACCTCTCTAATTTCAAGCAATTATCTGCTCGCTTATTAGATGATAGGAATTATGACGATTTGGAATATATTTATAGAATAGAGATTGAACGAAGTACTTTTCTAACACTAGAAGACCGAACTTACCTTGAATGGATTAAAGCTATTATTGACTTCTATCAATATGATAGTAAGCGTGAGGCAATTTCTTCGTTGGAAAATATATTATTAAAAGTCTCCTCAAATACTCTGATTTATTTAAAGGCATTGAATACTCTATCGAATTTCTATTCCTTAGTGGGTCGTGAACAAGAATATGAGGTAAACTACTTTCATTTAATGGAGTTATATCAGACAAAAAATTTTGATCATCAAGAGTTTTTATTTGGCTACATCAGAGTTCGTTACAACTACGCTCACTACCTAGTATCAAAGGAAAAATATAATGAAGCCATCCAAGAAGCTCTTGAGACGATTGAACTCTGTAAACAAAGACAGACAAGCTACCAACTGGCTCCCCTACTTATTCTAGTAGGAAATGCTGGAGCCAAATTTCTAGACAAAGAACAAGTCAAAAATTATTATATAGAAGCAAGAGAGTTATGTAAGATTTATAACAATCCTTTAATGTTGATGAAGATAGAAAATTATTTGAAGGAATTAGATACTGTTTAGTTAATCTTGACATATAGTTTTTCTGAAACGTTAAATAACCTGTAAGGCTGATAGTGAAATTAATACTATCAGCCTTATAATTATGTGACTATTAGTCCGTCTCGCTCCGTTAGGTGCGAGACAAAAAAACCACCCGCTATGCGGGTGGTCATGATTTACGAGTAAATTCAAGTTCGATCTGATAAAAACAACTCCCTTACTCTACAGATTTCAAGGCTTCAAGCATATCAACCTTTCTCAAATGATGATTAACGAAGAAACCAAGCAAGGTCAAAATGATGCTTACTGCTGCTACTGGGATTACATAGACTTCCCAGCCTACCTGCGGATAAAAGAGAATAGTCGCAGGAGAAATCATTTGAATCAAAAATTGGTGTAAATAGAAACCTGAGACCAGACCAAGTACGATTCCCACAAGAGACAAGACAATCGTCTCACGGTAAATGTAGAGGGTGACTTCTTTATTATGAAAACCGAGCACCTTGATAGTGGAAAGTTCACGGATTCTCTCAGCCACGTTGATATTGGTCAGATTGTAGAGGATAACAATAGCCAATAGAACCGATACGATGACCAAGATGGTCATGGTCTGATTGAGGGAGCTGGCGACGGAGTCAAAGAGTCGAATGGCTGAAGCATTCTGGACGACGCTGGACACCGCAGATTGATTCATAAGTAAGCCTGCCTGCCTTTCGATACTAGTTGCACTGGTATCCCTTAGCGAGACCAGATAAGTGTTGGCTTGGGGCACCTGTCCGTAAATTTGCTCATAGCTAGTCTGACTCATATAAATAAAGTGACCAACGTAGTTCTCAGCAATGGCAGCGACCTTTAGCTTCTTACCTTCAATTTCTAGAGTCTGTCCAACCTTGACACCTGCCAGCTGGGCGAGTTTATCTGTGATAACGACCCCATCTTTTAATGTAAGTTCCTGCTGATGATGTTGCAAATGGATAAAGGGAGTCAAATCTTCCTTCTCTGTCATCATAAGAGTAATTGTCTGAAGACCAGCCTTACCTTTGAAATCCTTGTCTAGCGTTTTAGAATAGATTTTCTGGTAGGATTGGATATCCTGCCCTTTCAGCACTTCTTCCAACTCTGCCTTGTCCTGATTGGTCGCACTAGGATTTTCAGAGACAATCATCTGATACTGTTGAATTTGTTGAAACTGCCTAGACGGAACTCCTGCTACAGAGGATTGGATTCCCAAACCTGCAAAAAGCAGAGCGACTGAACCTGCCACACCAAAGATCGTCATCAACATCCGCTGCTTATAACGGAAGATATTGCGAGCTGTTACCTTATGAGTAAAACTGAGACGGCGCCAGATAAAACCGATACGTTCCAGTAAGATTTTAGCTCCTTTAACAGGAGGTTTAGGCAGTAAAAGCTGGGCTGCTTCGTCATGAAGTTCCCTACGAGCCACCAGATAGGCTGGTAACACACTCGCCAACCAACTTAAAGCAAGAGCTAGTAAACTATAGGTCCAATAGAACTGAATCTGGGTTTCTCCCACCACCATGCCTTTTGTAATGACATTTGAAATCACACTGGCTAGTAAATAATGACCAAGTATACTACCTAGAGCTGTTCCGACAGTCCCAGCCACTAGACCGTAGAGGAGAAATTTAGCGATAATATCCTTACTACGATAGCCCAAGGCCTTAAAAATCCCTGCATGTGCTCGCTCTTCATCCACAAAACGAGTCATGGTGGTAAAGGTCACCATGGCTGCTACGACATAAAGCACCACAGGAAAGATATTGCCCACTGCCCGAATACTGGCTGAAGCATTACTGTACATGAGATAGCCCTGACCACCTGGTATGGTCTGCCGATTATAGATTTGATACCTTGGCTCCGCCAAATCATCCAAGACTTGCTGATGTTTTTCTAATTTTTCCTTTTCTTGGACTAGATTTTGTTCAGCCTGCTTTAGTTTGTCCTCTTCCTTGCTCAATTCCTGCTTGGCTTGGGTAAGTTGAGCACTGGCCTGCTCTCTTTGAGCCTGAGGAAGCAAGGCTAGTTGACTTTCCTGAGCCTGCAAACGAGCTTGAGCAGTTGCTAAACGACGCTTGCCTTCCTGCAAATTAGTCTCAGCCTTGTCAATGGTCTCTTGGCCTTTGTCTAGAGACTCTTGGCCTTCTTTTCTCAAGAGTTGCAGACGTGCCTTGCCATTATCTGATAAAGCTTGTTCAAGGTCTTCCTGATGTTGCTTGGATTTTTCTTCATAAGCTGCTGAAAAAGCATTTAATCCTGACAAATCTTGATATTTTAAACGAGCTATATTGTAGACTTTCTGATCAAACTGACTAGGTAAAAGCACCCCATAGGCTGTCAGAGTCCCACTTCCACTTCCTGCGTAGCCCATATCTCGCTGGGAGAGGATTTCAGCTGAATCCACAAAACCAGTAATGGTATAAGTATGGTCTTTTAAAGAGGAATGACCCTCTTCTTTTTCTTTAAAACTAATCTCCTGTCCCATACGATATTGGTCCTGCAAATGACTGGCCAAGGCGATTTCCTTGTCTGACTGAGGAAGTCGTCCCTCTCTTAGCTGAAAGGTTGAAATTCGCTCTGGTTTGGAGTACAGCCGAATGGCATCCTGCCCATTATCCATAGTCACATCTGTCAAATAGCCAAACTCAACCTCTGCGCCCTGTGTCTGTTCTAGTTCTTCTTGATCTGCTTGATTCAAACCATAGTTAGACATAACTGCCAAATCCAAGGTTTGAGCAGTTATTAAATAAGCATTAGCTGTCGCCTCCATATTGGGACTGGTTACTTTTAGGCCTACTAGGGCTAGAGACCCTAACATCATCAAGGTTAAGATGGATAAAAAACGCCCCTTGGAGCCTGTAAAGGACTGAATCAAGTCCTTCCAATAGATTTTTCGCTTGATCATGCTAGTACTCCAAACTGTCAATATCCTGAGGATACTGGTTGATTCCCACATCCTTGACACTGGCATCGTGCATATGAATCACGCGGTCAGCAATGGGCGCTAAAGCTCCATTGTGAGTCACGATGATTACCGTCGCTCCCTTTTGACGAGACATATCTTGGAGAATTTTCAAGACTTGCTTGCCCGTCTGATAATCCAAGGCTCCAGTAGGTTCATCACAAAGAAGAATTTTAGGATTTTTGGCTACCGCGCGTGCAATGGAGACTCGCTGTTGCTCCCCTCCAGAAAGCTGTGCTGGAAAGTTATTGAGACGATGAGTCAGACCTACATCTGTCAGCACCTGCTCAGGATCCAAGGCATCTGTCACAATTTCTGAGGCCAATTCCACATTTTCCTTAGCTGTCAGATTGGAAACTAGATTATAAAACTGAAAAACAAAGCCGACATCATTTCTACGGTAATTGGTTCTCTGGTTGGAATTGTAGTCTGCAATATTGACACCATCAATCCAAATTTCCCCCTCATCATTGGTATCCATTCCCCCAAGAAGGTTAAGAACCGTTGACTTTCCTGCACCAGACGCACCTAGAATGATAACCAATTCACCCTTTTCAATCTCAAAATTCACATCGCGATTGGCCACAATCTCCGTGTCCCCAACCTGATAACGCTTGTAACAGTGTTTCATCTCAATATAAGCCATAAGACCCATCCTCTCTCAAACAAATTACTTCCTATTACCATTATAACGCTTTTTCAAATAGTTGGAAACTGCTTACATTCTCAAATCCTTCAAAAAAGGCAGTTTCAAATCACTGCCTTCTATCATCTTCTTAAAAATAAAATTGAACCAGATCACCTTCTGCTGTCGCCACTGAAATACAATCTTTCTCTATACATTTCACTTTTGCTTTTTCTTGATTCACTTCAATCACACTTTTTTCAATACCTGGATAAGAGACTCGCAAATCTCCTCCACTTCTTGATACAATGGTCATCTGTAAGAGTTTTTTATCCGCCCAGCTCATGCTAACTTCAAAATGTCCACGTGCCACTAAGCCTGAAACAGAACCTCTTGACCATGCATCAGGTAGGGCGGCTAGGGGTACCAGATAAGCTGTGTGAGACTGGAGCAACATTTCTGCCATGCCACTAGTAGCACCAAAATTACCATCTATCTGAAAAGGAGGGTGGCTACACCAAAGATTTGGCAAGGTGGATGTCTTTAACTGCTCTGCTAATAATTTATGGGCTCGATTGCCATCTCCTAGACGCGCCCAAAGATTGATCTTATTAGCCTTGGACCAACCTGTGCCGCCGTCTCCACGATCATTGAGGCTAGCACGCGCCGCATCAAGATACTCTTGCACCATATAGCTAAAGAGATTGCCAGGATAGAGTCCCACCAGATGAGAAGCATGCCGATGCTGGGCCTCCACTTTCTCATTTTGAAAATGCTGCTCTTCCTCCTCATACCACTCCCTGATTCGACCAGATTGAGTGATTTGAAGAGGATTAAGCAGGTCAAACTTCTCCTTAACTTCAGCCAACAAGTCCTCATCCAGCTCCAATTCTTGAGCAGCTTGAATAAAATCATGAAATAACTGCCAAATCAGAGATTGGTCATAGGTATTGCCAATCGAAATCGGCCCATGTTCTGGAGAATAAGACGGAGAAGACACCCAACGCTGCGCCTGCTGGTCCTTATGTAAAAAGGCATTCCAAAAACGAACCGTTTCCCTCAACATGGGATAAATTTTCTCCCTGAGATAGTCTTGGTCCCTATAAAATGAATAGGCTTCATAAACAGTTTGCATCATCCATGCATTGGCAGCTGGTGACCACCCCCAATAGTAATCCCAACCAGGTGCCGTCCAACCAAAGGGAGTCGCTTGAGTATGAACCAACCAACCATTCTCCTCCCCTTCCTGATAGACGATTCCTGCATACCTTGCAGCCGCTAGACGACCATAGACTCGCAAATCATCTATATAGTTGATGACCGGAAAGACCGCCTCTAAGAGATTGGTAACATAGGCTGGCCAATAATTCATCTGCAGGTTGATATTCAGGTGATAGTCCGAATTCCAAGGAGGATTGTCGACCGCATTCCAGACCCCTTGCAGATTAGCTGGTAGAGCATCTGGACAATCTCTAGAAGAACTAATCAGTAAATACCGTCCATACTGGAAGAACAACTCCTCCAAAGCCTGCCCTTCTTGTGGATTATAATTTTTTAACAAATCATCTGTAGTGGATGCGTCAACCTCAGCTCCCAAATCCAATTGAACACGCTGAAATAAGGCTTGGTAGTCCTCAATATGCCTTGATTTCAATTGGGCATAGCCCTTTTCTTTAGCTGTCTCCACCAAGTCTTTTACCTGTTGCTCTAAATCTATTTTCTTGCGATAATTGCTAGCAGGATTTTGGGCAAAATCTGTCTTAGCCGCCAAGAAGAGATTAGCATAACTGGCTCCTGATATCTGAACCTTATCTGACCAAACTCTAATATCTCCATCCGTTTCCCAAGCTAGATAACTAGCAAACCACAGGTCATTATCCTTAACTCTTCCCTTCATCAAGATATGAGAATCAGTAATATCCAACTTACACTCCTTGTAATCAGATTTTTCCTGCTCATACTTTCCATCAGAAGCCAAATCACAGGTCAGCGACAGTTCTATAGTAAAATCTAGAGTTTCCGCCCCTTCCTTAGTAAAGCGCTGAATCAAGAGATCATCTGGAAAGCTGGCAAAAGTTTCACGTTCAAATCTCGTCCCCTTATAGACATAAGAAGTTGTCGCAAGAGCCTTACTGATATTAAGCTGTCTCTGGTAATCCGTCACCTGATACAAAGTCTTGCCTTGATTGCTAAACTCTATGTGAATATCACCAAAGGACAGATAGGTCCCATATTGACTCGTTTTTGGTCCAACTAGATGCTGTTCAGCCAGTTCCTTAGCAGTATTGTAGTCTCTATTTTCCAAAGCCTGCCGAATCTCAGCTAAAAAAACATACTGATCCTGAAGATTTCCACCCTGATAATCTGAACTATCAGGAAGAGGACCTCCAGACCAGAGACTTTTTTCATTGAATTGAATCCGCTCAGCCCCAATAAGACCAAATACTTTTGCCCCTAAAGAACCATTGCCTATTGGTAAGGCCTCTTCTTCCCAACCCTTATATGTTGTTGACGCTGGTTGCTTGTAGACCAATACATAATCTTGTTTTTTATTCCTTATCATACTAACATAAAAAGCCTAGAAATCAATTCTAGACTTACAATTTTTTATTTTCCAAGGTAGTATTCAGAAACGACGTTCAATTTTTCGTCGAATTCGAATACCAATGGTGGGAAGTTAGGGATTTCCACGTCCATGATTTCGTCATCTGACAAACCTTTGATGTGTTTTACAAGGGCACGGATTGAGTTACCGTGAGCTCCTACGAATACGTTTTTACCATCTTTAAGAGCTGGAGCGATTTTATCTTCCCAGAATGGAAGAGCACGTTCCAAAGTCACTTTCAAGTTTTCAGCATCTGGAATTACTGAGTCGTCAAGTGAAGCATAACGACGGTCTGTGTGAGCTGAGTGCTCATCATCACGGTCCATGTTTGGAGGCAATACATCGTATGAACGACGCCAGATGTGAACTTGCTCATCACCAAATTGTTCAGCAGCTTCAGCTTTGTTTTTACCAGTCAAACCACCGTAGTGACGTTCGTTCAAACGCCATGATTTTTCAACTGGAACCCACAATTGGTCAGAAGCTTCAAGAGCCAAGTTAGTTGTTTTGATCGCACGTTTCAATACTGAAGTGTAAGCTTGGTCAAATTCGATACCAGCTTCTTTGATCAATTTACCAGCGTCAATCGCTTGTTGTGTACCTTTTTCAGACAAATCAACATCAGCCCAACCAGTGAAAAGGTTAGCTTTGTTCCATTCAGACTCACCGTGGCGAGCAAAAACCAATTTTACCATTAGATGGATTCTCCTTTAAATTTTCCGAGGTTTCCCCTCGTTTATCTATTCTATTTTACACAATTTTTCACAAAAAAGCTAGTCAAAATCGATTAAAAAAAGAAGGGGAAACGCCCCGGTAACTTCTCAAAGTAACTTCCATTTGCCCAACCGAAGTGGAAATTAGTCTAA
>CAUQIP010000019.1:0-33941 GCA_963518235.1 uncultured Streptococcus sp.
CCTTGCTTTTGTCTGGAAGTTTCCTAGCCAGTGGGTCAGTTTTAGCTCAAGTTCATCATGTCGGTGCAGACAACTATGCTGCCAAACTCATGCTGGAAGCCAAGACAGTGAAACCCATCAACTCCCGTATCATGAAATCTCTGGATAAACTAGCCGGTTTTACTGGGAAGATTATCATTCCTTTTGGTCTAGCTCTCTTGCTGGAAGCCTTGATCTTAAAAGGTTTGCCTCTCAAGTCATCTGTTGTAAATTCGTCGACAGCCCTTCTGGGGATGTTGCCCAAGGGAATTGCCCTTTTGACCATCACTTCGCTCTTGACTGCAGTGATTAAGTTGGGCTTGAAAAAGGTTTTGGTGCAGGAGATGTACTCTGTTGAGACCTTGGCGCGCGTGGATATGCTCTGTTTGGACAAGACGGGTACTATCACTCAAGGAAAGATGCAGGTAGAGGCTGTTCTTCCTTTGACCGAAGAGTATGGAGAGTCAGCGCTTGCTAGCATCTTGGCCAGCTATATGGCCCATAGTGAGGATAAAAATCCAACAGCTCAAGCTATTCGCCAGCGTTTTGTGGGAGAGGTTGCCTATCCTATGCTCTCTAATCTTCCTTTCTCTAGCGACCGCAAGTGGGGTGCTATGGAGTTGGAAGGCTTGGGAACAGTTTTCTTAGGTGCACCTGAGATGTTGCTGGATTCTGAAGTCCCAGAAGCCAGGGAGGCCTTGGAGAGAGGTTCACGTGTCTTGGTCTTAGCCCTCAGTCAGGAGAAATTAGACCATCACCAGCCGCAGAAACCATCTGATATTCAGGCTCTAGCCTTGCTAGAAATCTTGGACCCTATTCGAGAAGGAGCAGCTGAAACGCTAGATTATCTCCGTTCGCAGGAAGTGGGCCTCAAGATTATCTCTGGTGACAATCCAGTTACTGTGTCCAGCATTGCTCAGAAGGCTGGTTTTGCCGACTATCACAGCTATGTAGACTGTTCAAAAATAACGGATGAGGAATTGGTTGCCATGGCGGAGGAGACTGCGATTTTCGGACGTGTTTCCCCTCATCAAAAGAAACTCATCATCCAAACGCTGAAAAAAGCGGGTCATACAACGGCTATGACGGGAGACGGAGTCAATGATATTCTGGCCCTTCGTGAGGCGGATTGTTCTATCGTGATGGCTGAGGGAGATCCTGCGACTCGTCAGATTGCCAATCTGGTTCTCTTGAACTCTGACTTTAATGATGTTCCTGAGATTCTCTTTGAAGGTCGTCGTGTGGTCAATAACATTGCCCATATCGCCCCGATTTTCTTGATAAAGACCATCTACTCATTCTTGCTCGCAGTTATCTGTATCGCCAGTGCTCTTCTGGGACGGTCTGAATGGATCTTGATTTTCCCCTTCATTCCAATCCAGATTACCATGATTGACCAGTTTGTGGAAGGTTTCCCACCATTCGTTCTGACTTTTGAGCGCAATATCAAACCTGTTGAGCCAAACTTCCTCAGAAGATCCATGCTTCGTGCCCTACCAAGCGCTCTCATGGTCGTCTTCAGCGTCCTGTTTGTGAAGATATTTGGAAGTAGCCAAGGTTGGTCTGAGTTAGAAATCTCAACTTTACTCTATTATCTCTTGGGGTCAATTGGTTTCTTATCTGTATTTAGAGCCTGTATACCATTTACCCTATGGCGTGTCCTCTTGATTGTTTGGTCAGTAGGAGGCTTCCTAGCCACAGCTCTCTTCCCAAGAATTCAAAAATTGCTTGAAATTTCGACCTTAACAGGACAAACATTACCTGTTTATGGGGTCATGATGTTGGTCTTTACCGTGATTTTCATCCTGACGAGTCGCTATCAAGCCAGAAAATAAAGAAAGGCTGCAATCTGTGGATTGCGGTCTTTTTAGGTACAAGATTGCCAGCTGAAATGTGATATAATAAGAGGTAATAGAGTTTGGAAAGTGAGAGAAGATGATTTCAAAGAGATTAGAATTAGTGGCTTCCTTTGTGCCACAGGGAACCATTTTACTAGATGTGGGAAGTGACCATGCTTATCTGCCTATCGAGTTGGTCGAAAGAGGCCAAATCAAAAGTGCCATTGCGGGTGAGGTGGTGGAAGGCCCCTATCAGTCTGCGGTCAAAAATGTTGAGGCTCACGGCCTAAAGGAGAAAATCCAAGTCCGTTTAGCCAATGGATTAGCAGCTTTTGAAGAGGGAGACCAAGTGTCTGTCATTACCATTGCTGGTATGGGTGGTCGTTTGATTGCTAGGATTTTAGAAGAAGGCTTGGACAAGTTAGCTAATGTAGAACGATTGATCCTCCAGCCCAATAATCGTGAAGACGACTTGCGTATCTGGCTACAAGAGAACGGATTTCAGATTGTAGCTGAAAGCATCTTAGAAGAAGCTGGCAAGTTTTACGAGATTTTGGTGGTAGAAGTAGGACAAATGAAGTTATCAGCCAGTGATGTTCGCTTTGGTCCTTTTTTGTCCAAAGAAGTCAGCCCAGTCTTTGTCCAAAAATGGCAAAAAGAAGCTGAGAAGCTAGAGTTCGCCCTCGGACAAATTCCAGAAAAAAATCTGGAGGAACGTCAAGTTCTAGTAGATAAAATTCAAGCCATCAAGGAGGTTCTCCATGCTAGCAAGTGAAGTGATTAAACGCTATGAAGCCTTTTGCCCTCAGGAATTTTCTATGGAGGGAGACAATCGTGGTTTGCAAATCGGTACTCTAAACAAGGATATCCAAAGTGTCATGGTTGCTCTCGATATTCGTGAAGAAACGGTGGCTGAAGCCATTGAAAAGGGTGTGGACCTGATTATCGTCAAGCACGCACCGATTTTCCGTCCCATCAAGGATTTGGTAGCTAGTCGTCCGCAAAATCAGACTTATATCGATCTCATCAAGCATGACATCGCAGTTTATGTCAGCCATACCAATATTGACATCGTTGAAAATGGTCTCAATGACTGGTTCTGCCAGATGTTAGGAATCGAGGAGACGACTTATCTTCAGGAGACAGGTCCTGAACGTGGAATTGGGCGTATTGGGAATATTCAGCCTCAGACATTTGGGGAATTGGCCCAGTATGTCAAGCAAGTCTTTGGTCTAGATAGTCTTCGAATGGTCCATTATCAAGAAAGTGATTTGCAGAAGCCTATTTCAAGAGTGGCCATCTGTGGTGGAAGCGGGCAGTCATTCTATAAGGATGCTTTGGCAAAAGGGGCAGATGTCTATATCACTGGTGATATTTACTACCACACTGCCCAGGATATGCTGTCTGATGGTTTGTTGTCATTGGACCCAGGTCACTATATTGAGGTGCTTTTTGTGGAAAAAATAGTAGCACTCCTTACTCAATGGAAAGAGGAAAAAGGCTGGATAATCGATATTGTACCTAGTCAAGCATCGACCAATCCTTTCCACCATATCTAGTTAGAAAGTGAAAACAATGAAAAAAGTTGCTATTATCGGAGCAGGAATTGTGGGAGCAACAGCTGCCTACTACCTCTCGAAAGAAAGTAACCTAGAGGTGACCGTTTTTGACCATGGACAGGGTCAGGCTACCAAGGCCGCAGCAGGAATTATCAGTCCTTGGTTTTCCAAACGCCGCAATAAAGCCTGGTACAAAATGGCGCGCTTGGGGGCTGATTTTTATGTGGATTTGTTGGCTGATTTAGAAAAGTCGGGGCAAGAAATTGACTTTTACCAGCGTTCGGGAGTCTTTCTCCTGAAAAAGGATGAAACTAAGTTGGAAGAACTCTATCAACTGGCCCTCCAGCGCAGAGAAGAATCTCCCTTGATAGGGAAATTAGCCATCCTGGATCAAGCATCAGCCAATGAATTATTCCCTGGCTTGCAGGGATTTGATCACTTGCTCTATGCTTCGGGTGGAGCGAGAGTAGATGGTCAACTCTTAGTGACTCGTTTGCTGGAAGCCAGTCATGTCAAGCTGGTCAAAGAAAAAGTGACTCTGACACCTTTATCGTCAGGATACCAGATTGGCGAAGAGGTGTTTGAGCAGGTTATTTTGGCGACGGGAGCTTGGTTGGGACACCTGTTAGAGCCTTTAGGTTATGAAGTAGATGTTCGTCCTCAAAAAGGACAACTCCGAGATTATTGGCTTGCCCAAGACATGGAATTTTATCCTGTGGTTATGCCAGAAGGGGAGTGGGATTTGATTCCCTTTGCAGGTGGGAAATTATCCCTAGGCGCTACTCATGAAAATGACATGGGCATTGATTTGACGGTAGATGAAACCTTGCTCAAACAAATGGAGGAGGCAGCCTTGCACTGCTATCCTAGTTTAGTAGAAGCTACCAGAGTTGGTGAGCGTGTGGGAATCCGTGCTTATACCAGTGATTTCTCACCTTTCTTTGGGCAGGTGCCTGGCTTAGCAGGTGTCTATGCTGCTAGTGGACTAGGTTCATCAGGCCTCACAACGGGTCCTATCATTGGTTACCACCTAGTACAACTGGTACAAAGCAGGGAAATGACCTTGGACCCTCTAAACTATCCAATTGAAAACTATGTCAAACGACTAAAAAACGAATAAGAATTTTACTGAAATTTTATCCTCCCCTCTAGGATGGCAAATGACATTCCCTATCAAAAATGGTAAAATAAGAAAAAATAATCCGAGAATCGAGGAAAGAAGATGCAAGAAAAGATTTTGGTAACGGGTGGAGCAGGTTTTATCGGAACCCACACAGTTATTGAGTTAATACAAGCAGGTCATCAGGTTGTTGTGGTGGATAACCTTGTTAATAGTAACAGAAAAAGTTTAGAAGTTGTTGAGAGAATTACAGGAGTTGAAGTGCCTTTCTATGAGGCAGATATTCGTGATACAGATACCCTTCGTGACATTTTCAAACAGGAAGAACCGACTGGTGTCATTCACTTTGCTGGTTTGAAGGCTGTCGGTGAGTCTACCCGTATTCCTCTTGCCTACTATGACAACAATATCGCTGGGACTGTTAGTCTTTTGAAAGCCATGGAAGAAGCCAACTGTAAAAACATCATTTTCAGTTCTTCTGCGACAGTTTACGGGGATCCGCACACAGTGCCAATCTTGGAAGATTTCCCACTTTCAGTAACCAATCCATACGGTCGTACTAAACTCATGTTAGAGGAAATTTTGACGGATATCTACAAGGCAGACTCAGAATGGAATGTGGTCTTGCTTCGTTACTTTAACCCAATCGGAGCCCATGAGAGTGGAGATTTGGGAGAAAATCCAAACGGTATTCCAAACAATCTCTTGCCATATGTGACTCAAGTAGCCGTTGGAAAATTAGAGCAAGTGCAAGTATTTGGAGACGATTACGATACGGAAGATGGAACTGGTGTTCGTGACTATATCCACGTTGTCGATTTGGCTAAAGGTCACGTTGCAGCTCTGAAAAAAATCCAAAAAGGCTCAGGTCTAAACGTTTATAACCTTGGAACAGGTAAAGGTTATTCTGTTCTTGAAATTATCCAAAACATGGAAAAAGCAGTGGGACGCCCAATTCCTTACCGCATCGTAGAACGTCGCCCAGGTGATATTGCAGCCTGCTATTCAGAACCTACAAAAGCCAAAGCAGAACTCGGCTGGGAAGCAGAACTCGGCATCACCCAAATGTGTGAAGACGCATGGCGTTGGCAAAGCAAGCATCCAAATGGATTTGAAGACTAAGATGGTGATGTCAATCATTGTCCCCTGTTTAAACGAAGAGGAAGTACTTCCTCTTTTTTATCAGGCTTTGGAAGCTTTACTTCCAGATTTGGAAACAGAAATCGAGTATGTCTTTGTCGATGATGGCTCAAGCGATGGAACCTTGGAACTCTTAAAGGCCTATCGGGAGCAAAATCCGGCAGTTCATTATATTTCTTTCTCGCGAAATTTTGGCAAAGAAGCAGCCCTCTATGCAGGCTTACAATATGCGACAGGAGACCTAGTGGTGGTGATGGATGCAGACCTCCAGGATCCTCCTAGTATCTTGCTTGAGATGAAAAATTTACTAGACCAGAATGCAGATTTGGACTGTGTTGGAACACGGAGAACCAGTCGGGAGGGGGAACCATTCTTTCGCAGTTTCTGTGCTGATTTCTTTTATGGATTCATGAAAAAAATTAGTCCAGTAGCCCTGCCGTCAGGTGTCCGTGATTTTCGCATGATGAGAAGGTCTGTGGTTGATGCTATTTTAAGCTTGACCGAGTCCAATCGTTTTTCAAAGGGGCTCTTTGCCTGGGTGGGTTTTAAAACCCACTATCTGGACTATCCAAATGTCGAAAGGCAGGCTGGCAAGACCAGTTGGAGTTTTAGGCAACTCTTTTTCTACTCTATTGAAGGGATTGTTAATTTTTCAGATTTTCCCTTGATTATAGCTTTTGTAGCTGGTATCCTATCTTGTTTTCTTTCTCTGCTCATGACCTTTTTTGTTGTGGTTCGGACCCTCATTTTGGGTAATCCAACATCAGGTTGGACCTCTCTGATGGCTGTCATTCTCTTTCTTGGAGGCATTCAACTCTTGACCATTGGGATTCTCGGCAAGTATATCAGTAAGATTTATCTAGAGACTAAAAAAAGACCACTTTATCTCGTTAAAGAAAAAAGTGACCTTCCTGATTTTACAGAAAAAAATAAAGTGAAAAGACTATAATTTTACATGGAAATATGCTAAACTAGAAGGAGTGGAACGTTCGTATTGATATTAGAGTTAATCTTTAATCAAGGCGCGTGTCGGACAGTTTCTAACAGCTTCTAGGACGTCTTGGCTAGGAGAAATTTCTTTTTCTAGTTGATCAGGGTCATCGTAAAAACGCACGATTCCATTATCGTGATAGTCAAATAATTCAGAATAAGTTTGGCAAAGCCCACAGGCAATGCAACGTTCAGGTATAAGTGTGATTTTCATATTTATATTGTAATAAGAAAAGTCAAAAAAAACAAGGAGTAAGGTATGGCAAAAGAACCGTGGCAAGAAGATATTTATGAAAATCAAGAAGAAACAAGAATACAACGTCGTAAGAGAGAACAAGGCGGAGGAGTCATTGCTAATCGTATCTTAACTATCTTAGCAAGTATTTTCTTTGTGATTGTAGTCGTGATGATTATTGTTCTTATTTATCTGTCATCGGGTGGGAGTAATCGTACGGCAGCCTTAAAAGATTTTCACGATTCTGATGCAAATGTAGTACAGATTTCATCTTCTAGTAGTTCAGATCAGGCATCTTCTAGTTCAGAGGGTAAGGAAGAGTCATCTAGTAGTTCAGAACATTCAACAGATCCAGAAGGGACGACAAAAGTCTTGGCTGGAGAAGGAGAAGCAGCTATTGCAGCTCGTGCGGGGATTTCGATTGCACAGTTAGAAGCCTTAAATCCTGGGCACATGGCTACAGGATCTTGGTTTGCTAATCCAGGTGATGTTGTTAAAATCAAATAGGAGTTGATATGAAAACCATTCAAATTGCTATTGACGGTCCTGCTTCAAGTGGTAAGAGTACGGTCGCAAAAATTATTGCCAAGGATTTTGGATACACCTATCTAGATACAGGTGCCATGTATCGTGCGGCGACCTATATGGCTCTTAAGAACCAATTAGGAGTGGAAGAGATTGAGGAGCTTTTAGCCTTATTGGACCAGCATCCAATCAGTTTTGGACGTTCAGAAACTGGGGACCAGCTTGTCTTTGTAGGAGATGTGGATATTACCCATCCTATCCGTGAAAATGAAGTGACCAATCATGTTTCTGCTATTGCAGCAATTCCTCAAGTACGTGAGAAACTAGTTTCCCTCCAACAAGAAATTGCCCAACAAGGCGGGATTGTCATGGATGGTCGCGATATTGGAACTGTTGTATTGCCACAAGCAGAATTGAAAATTTTCCTAGTAGCTTCTGTCGATGAGAGAGCAGAGCGTCGTTATAAGGAAAATATTGCTAAGGGAATTGAAACAGACCTTGAAACCCTAAAAGAGGAAATTGCTGCGCGTGACTACAAGGATAGTCATCGTGAGACTTCGCCTCTAAAACAAGCAGAGGATGCTGTCTACCTTGATACAACAGGTTTGAACATTCAAGAAGTAGTTGAAAAAATTAAAGCAGAAGCTGAAAAAAGAATGTAAATGTAGAAAAGCCGATAGATTGATATCGGTTTTTTCTAAATTTGTCAAAATGCTGATTTTAGGGTATAATAGTTGCTGTTCGAGAAATTTTGATTTTCAAAGAATAGTGAATGATGATAAGGAGAAACCATGAACAACCTACCAAATTGCCCAAGATGTAACTCAGAGTATGTCTACGAAGACGGTGCCCTACTGGTTTGCCCAGAGTGTGCTTATGAGTGGAATCCTGCTGAAGTTGCAGAAGTAGAAGAGGGCCTTGTCGCTATCGATGCCAACGGGAATAAATTGGCTGATGGTGATACAGTAACCCTCATTAAGGATTTGAAAGTAAAAGGTGCGCCAAAAGATTTGAAACAAGGGACGCGCGTGAAAAATATCCGTATCGTAGAAGGCGACCACAATATCGACTGTAAGATTGATGGTTTTGGTGCCATGAAACTTAAATCAGAGTTTGTGAAGAAAATTTAAACATGTCAAAGAACTACAAACTTGTATTTTATAGCCGTATCTTCTTGTTTCTAGCGGCTTTTACGGGAGTTTATCTTGAAATCGCTAAGCATGGTGGATTTGGGATGCTTCTCTATTATACGGTTCTGTCCAACCTCTTAGTAGCGATTTTTACACTCTATCTCCTAAAGGTTATGAGCCGTTTAGGTGAAAACTGGCAAAGGCCAAGTCTCTTGCGCTTAAAAGGTGGGGTCACCATGAGTATCATGATTACCTGTGTGATCTACCATTTCCTCTTAGCGCCTATTGCGACTAATTTCTATACTTTGGAAAATTTCCTTTGCCACTATATCGTTCCCCTCTGGTTTTTAGCAGATACCCTCTTTTTTGATAAACAGGGTCAATATAAAGTCTGGGATCCAATCGTGTGGACGATTTTACCCTTGCTGTATATGATTTTTGCTCTTTTTAATGGCTTGGTACTGAAACTAGACATTCCTAATTCTAAGGTCAGTCCCTTCCCTTACTTCTTTTTGAATGTGAACAAGGGTTGGGATGTCGTGTTCAAGTGGTGTCTGATTATCTTTGTTGCCTATATGGTGGCAGGATTTATCTTCTACTTTATTAAGCAAATCAAGAGAAAGTCATCCTAAGACACAAGGGATTCATTTTCGAGTTTAAGAAGGAGTCTGCACACTAAAGAGGCTTCTTCTTTTCTTGCTTGTTTGATAACTATCAAAAGAGACAGAAGATTAAGAGAAAATATAGAAAGAGATTTCATGAAACAATTTTTAGAACGGGCCAGTATTTTGGCTCTCTCCCTCGTTTTGATTACCTCCTTTTCCATCTCGAGTGCCCTGCCAGCCATGTTTGACTATTATCAAGGCTATCCTAAGGAACAAATTGAGCTCTTGGCGAGCTTGCCATCCTTTGGAATCATGATTATGTTATTACTAAATGGTTTCTTAGAAAAAATCTTTCCTGAGCGCTTACAGATTAGTTTGGGCTTGTTGATTTTATCACTCAGCGGGACGGCTCCCTTCTGGTATCAGGCCTATCCCTTTGTCTTTGGGACACGGATTCTTTTTGGTTTGGGTGTTGGAATGATCAATGCTAAGGCCATTTCTATTATCAGTGAACGTTACCAAGGAAAAACGAGAATACAGATGCTAGGCTTACGCGGTTCTGCAGAGGTTGTTGGAGCTTCTCTCATCACCTTGGCAGTCGGCCAGTTGTTGGCCTTTGGTTGGACATCTACCTTCCTAGCCTATAGTGCTGGATTTTTGGTGCTGACCCTTTATCTGCTCTTTGTCCCTTATGGAAAGGAAAAGAAAGAAGTCAAGAAAAAGGAGAAGGAAGCAAGTCGCTTAACTCGAGAAATGAAAGGCTTGATTTTTACCCTAGCTATTGAAGCGGCAGTCGTAGTTTGTACCAATACGGCTATTACTATCCGTATTCCAAGTTTGATGGTGGAAAGAGGACTTGGATATGCCCAGTTATCTAGTTTTGTCCTTAGTGTCATGCAGTTGATTGGGATTGTGGCTGGTGTGAGTTTCTCTTTCTTGATTTCTATCTTTAAAGAGAAACTGCTCCTATGGTCCGGTATTACCTTTGGCCTAGGGCAAATTGTGATTGCCTTGTCTCCATCCTTGTGGGTGGTAGTGGCAGGAAGTATTCTGGCTGGTTTTGCCTACAGTGTAGCCTTGACGACAGTTTTTCAACTTGTATCTGAAAGAATTCCAGCTAAACTCCTCAATCAAGCGACCTCATTTGCGGTTTTAGGCTGTAGTTTCGGAGCCTTTACGACACCATTCGTTCTAGGTGCGATTGGGTTACTAACACAAAATGGGATGTTGGTTTTCGCCATTTTAGGATCATGGTTGATTGTAACCTCTATCTTTGTCATGTACCTACTTCAAAAGAGAGCTTAGGATTGATTCCTAAGTTTTTCTTTTTCAGATTTGTACCCATACAGTTGTAAATTTTCTAGCTTGTTATTGGATTAATTTCTTGATAAAATAGAAGTTATGACAAGATACAAAGCAACTATCTCCTATGACGGTTACGCCTTTGCTGGTTTTCAGCGCCAGCCTCATGCGCGGAGCGTTCAGGAAGAAATTGAAAAAACCTTGACTAGATTGAATAAGGGGCAAGCCATCACTGTTCACGGTGCTGGTAGGACTGATAGTGGAGTTCATGCTCTGGGACAGGTGCTTCATTTTGATCTGCCCTATCAAATGGATGAGGAAAAACTTCGCTTTGCTATGGATACCCAGTCTCCTGAAGATATTGATGTGATTTCGATTGAGCTTGTGGCGGATGATTTTCATTGTCGTTATGCCAAGCACAGCAAAACCTATGAGTTTATCGTGGATAGAGGACGTCCCAAAAATCCCATGCGCCGTCACTATGCCACCCACTTTCCCTACCCACTCGATGTAGAGCGGATGCAGATGGCAATCAAAAAGCTAGAAGGAACCCACGATTTCACCGGTTTTACAGCCTCCGGGACTAGTGTGGAGGATAAGGTTCGCACTATCACAGAAGCTAGTCTCAGGGTTGATGAGACAGGACAATTTTTGACCTTTACCTTTTCAGGAAATGGTTTCTTGTATAAGCAGATTCGCAATATGGTGGGAACATTGCTCAAAATCGGCAATAATCGTATGCCAGTGGAGCGGATTGACCTGATCTTGGAGAAAAAGGACAGGCAACTTGCAGGTCCCACTGCAGCACCAAATGGTTTATATTTAAAGGAGATTCGTTATGAAGAATAATCGTATTTTAGCACTTTCTGGAAATGATATTTTTAGTGGTGGTGGTTTGTCCGCTGATTTGGCTACCTATACCTTGAACGGCTTGCATGGCTTTGTAGCAGTGACTTGTTTGACAGCCTTGATAGAAAAGGGCTTTGAAGTCTTTCCAACTGACGATACCATTTTTCAACATGAATTAGATAGCTTGCGTGATGTGGAGTTTGGGGGAATTAAGATTGGTCTTCTACCAACTGTCAGTGTGGCTGAGAAGGCCTTGGACTTTATCAAGCAGCGCCCAGGAGTGCCTGTGGTATTGGATCCTGTCTTGGTCTGCAAGGAAACGCACGACGTAGCAGTTAGTGAACTCTGCCAAGAGCTGATTCGCTTTTTCCCTCATGTCAGTGTGATTACGCCTAATCTTCCTGAAGCAGAATTATTAGCTGGTCAGGAAATTAAAACCTTGGAAGATATGAAAACTGCAGCACAGAAATTACATGACTTAGGCGCGCCAGCAGTCATTATCAAGGGAGGCAATCGCCTTAGTCAGGACAAGGCTGTGGATGTCTTTTATGATGGACAAACCTTTACAGTCCTAGAAAATCCTGTCATTGAAGGGCAAAATGCTGGTGCAGGTTGTACCTTTGCCTCTAGCATTGCCAGTCACTTGGTTAAAGGTGCTGAACTTTTACCAGCAGTAGAAAGTTCTAAGGCTTTCGTTTATCGTGCCATTGCACAAGCAGATCAGTATGGAGTAAGACAATATGAAGCAAACCAAAACAACTAAAATCGCCCTTGTATCCCTATTAACCGCCCTTTCTGTGGTTCTAGGTTATTTCTTAAAAATTCCAACACCGACAGGCATTCTAACTCTTTTAGATGCGGGTGTCTTCTTTGCGGCCTTTTACTTTGGTAGTCGTGAGGGGGCTGTAGTAGGAGGACTAGCAGGTTTCTTGATTGACCTCTTATCAGGCTACCCTCAGTGGATGTTCTTTAGCTTGGTCAACCATGGCTTGCAGGGATTTTTCGCAGGATTTAAAGGAAAAACTCAGTGGTTAGGCCTTATCTTAGCAACGATTGCCATGGTAGGGGGCTACGCCTTGGGTTCAACTTTGATGAATGGCTGGGCTGCAGCCCTACCAGAAATTTTACCAAATTTCATGCAAAATATGGTAGGGATGATTGTAGGATTTATCCTTAGTCAAAGTATCAAGAAGATTAAGTAATACTCTTCGAAAATCTCTTCAAACCACGTCAGCTTCCATCTGCAACCTCAAAACATTGTTTTGAGCAATCTGTGGCTAGCTTCCTGGTTTGCACTTAGTATAAAGAGGCTGAGTCAAAAGTCTTTCAAATCAGAAAAACGCATAATATCAGGTGTTGAAACCTTGATACTATGCGTTTTTATTGTGGAAAGATTTTCCAAGAATATTAATCAAAATAAAGCAAGTCTTTGCTGGTGTTTGTAAAGAGGTCAAAGCCATCCTTGGTAACAACACCGCAGTCTTCGATACGGACACCGACTTTACCAGGGATATAGATACCTGGTTCAACAGAGAAGCACATGCCTTCTTCGATAACCATGTCGTTTCCTTCCATGATAGACGGGAATTCGTGAACATCCATACCGATACCGTGACCGAGACGGTGGTTGAAGTACTCGCCGTAACCAGCTTTTTCGATGACCCCACGGGCAGCACGGTCCACTTCATGGGCAGTCACACCTGGTTTGATAAAGTCAAGAGCAGCTTGTTGAGCTTCAAGAGTCAAGTTATAAATGTCTTTCTTGAATTGGTCTGGTTTACCAACAGCGACTGTACGAGTCATATCTGAAGCATAGCCGTTGACTAGAACACCCAGGTCAAAGAGGAGAAGAGCATTATTTTCAACCTTGTTTGCTGCTGGGATACCGTGTGGATTTGCAGCATTATTACCAGTCAAGACCATAGTATCAAAGCTCATTTCATAGCCTTCACGTTTCATGGCAAAGTCAATTTGAGCGATGATATCTGTCTCTGTCTTATCAAGAGAAATATTATCAAAACCAACCTTAACAGCCTTGTCCGCATAGAGACCTGCAACCATCATTTTTTGCACTTCATCAGCTGATTTGATGAGGCGCATGCGTTGGATACGAGGAGTGAGGTTTTCAAACTCAGCAGTTTCAAAGACTATTTTCAAGCCATGGTATTTTGTCAAGATGAGATTGTCAAACTCAACAGCTACACATTTGAAGTCAAGCTGTGGAAGAGCATCTTTCATTTTTTGCCATGGATTTTCAGAATCCACATAGCCCACAACTGGGAAGGAAACAGTGCTGCTTGCACGCTCAACCTCAAGGGCTGGGACAAAGAGGAGAGGTTCCTGATCTGCTAGGACAAAAAGGAACATTTGGCGTTCATGGGGATCACTGTAAAAGCCAGTGAGGTAATTGATTGTGACGGGGTCAGATACGACAGCGACGTCTAGTTTTTCTGATTCAAGATATGTTACGATTTGTTGTAATTTAGACATATGCTACCTTCTTTCTACCCCTCTATTTTGGCAAAAAATGAGAGAAAATGCAAGGGAGAAGGGTAAAAGAAAAGGAAAAAAGAACTCCGACAAGATAACAGAGTTCTTTGATATAATTTCCTTTTGTTTAAGAAAAGTCAGCCTTGCTTTTGACGTCGCTGTATTCTTCAGCGATTTCTTGGCTGAGAATATCCTCATAAGCAGGGAGTTGAATGTCCTGACCATATTTCTTCTTGAGGGCAGTAGTGACTAGGCGATAAGCTAGATTGGCATTGCGAGAGAGGATAGGCCCATGGAAGTAAGAACCAAAGACATTCTTATAATGAACCCCTTCGCCGACCTTTTCTTCGTTGTTTCCATTTCCATAAACCACTTGTCCCAGCGGTTTTTGGTCATCAGAAAGGAAGGTACGGCCTTGATGATTTTCAAAACCATAGTAGGTTTCATCGAAATCTTCATTGTGAATCTTGATGTCACCAATAAAGCGGTTATTGGTCTGGTTGAGGGTGTAGTGGCCCATGACCCCTAGCCCTTCGATACGTTTACCTGAAGCTTCAACATAATATTGACCCAATAGTTGGAAACCGCCACAGATAGCGAGAACCACACCGTCATTTTGGATGTAGTTGTCAATGCTTTCTTTTTTAGCAGGTAGGTCGTCTGCAATGATACTCTGTTCAAAGTCTTGACCGCCACCGAAAAAGGCAATGTCGTAGTGATTTTCATCAAAATCATCATGAAGTGAAACGATGTCAATCGTCACATGGGCCCCTAGTTTTTCAGCAACATACTTGAGCATGAGGATGTTTCCATTGTCCCCATAGGTATTCATGAGGTTACCGTAGAGGTGAGCAATGTTGAGCTGATAAGGGTAATTGCCATCTTTTGAGGAAAGTGAAGTATAAACCATTAGTTCATCTCCTTTCTAACAATCTGACGACTAGCCAGCAGTTCGCGGAATTCAAGCATAGCAGTATAGGTAGCCAGGATATAGGCATGCTTGCAGTCTTGGTTCTCAATAGTCTTAAGAACTTGTTCCAGATTGCTTGTTTCAGTGATTTTCTCAGCTGGATAGCCAGTCACTCGAAGGCGACGAGCAATTTCAGAATGTCGAACACCTCCAGCGTTGATTTCGGGAATGTCCATCTCAGTGATTTGTTCAAAATCAGCATCCCAGATCCAGCTAGTATCAATACCGTCTGCATAGTTAGCATTGAGGAGGACTGATAGGCTAAATGGATAAGGTGCTAGTTTAATCATTTCGATAGCTTGGGTCGCACCGACTGGATTCTTAATCAAGACGAGAGTACATTCCTTATCACCGATATGGAAGGTTTCTTGGCGTCCAAAGACAGCACGGCTCTTATCAAATCCCTGCTTGATTAGTTGGGATTCTGCACCAAGGAAACGGGCGATGGCAACCGCAGCTAGGGCGTTGTAGATATTGTAGAGACCACCGATTTGAATACCGTATTCTTGACCATCGATGACAAAGCGAGAGCGATTGTTGGTCAACTCAACCAAGTCTGTCAAGCGATAGTCTAGATCAGGACGTTTACATCCACAACCTTCACAGATATAGGCACCCAAGTTTGCATAGGTATTATGCTCATATTTGAGGATGCCTTGGCAGTCAGGACAGAGAATCCCTTCGGTATTATAGTGAGCCAGTTGGGCTTGCCCTTTCTCCAAGTCAAAACCAAAATACTGTACAGGATTTGGAATGGCTGGTTTGTAGAAAAGTGGACTGTCTCCATTAAGGAGAACAGTGGCAGTAGGCACTTTACGAATGGCATCCAAAATCATCTTGTAAGTTGTGTAAATCTCACCATAGCGGTCCATCTGGTCACGGAAAATATTAGTAATAACAAATAAGCTTGGCTGGATATAGTCACAGATACGAGATAGACTGGCCTCGTCGATTTCTAGGACGGCAATATTTTTCCCAGTTTTAGACGATTTGGCTGTTAAGAAGGTTGTCGCAATCCCTGTAATCATGTTGGCACCACTTGGGTTGGTTAGAACTTGACCATAAACCTCTTTTAAAATGCCGACAGTGAGGGCAGTTGTTAAGGTTTTTCCGTTGGTTCCAGTGACCACGACAATCTCGTAGTTCTTAGCTAGGTTTTGTAAAATATCTTTATCAAATTGAAGGGCGAGTTTTCCTGGGAGCGTACTTCCACGGCCAAGACGGCTTAAAACGAAGTGGGAAGAACGCCCAGCTAGGAGGCCCAAAGTAGTTTTTAAGTTCATGTTTCTATTATATCATAAAAGAGGGAAAAGACAGATTTGATACTCAATGAAAATCAAAGAGCAAACGAGGAAGCTAGTCGTAGGTTGCTCAAAGTACTGCTTTGAGGTTGTAGATAGAACTGACGAAGTCAGTAACATATATACGGCAAGGTGAAGCTGACGTGGTTTGAAGAGATTTTCGAAGAGTATGAGATTTCGCAGAAGTAAAAACAGCCCAAAGAGGGCTGTTCGATACGATTAAATCTCAACTTAAATCGCAAACAAGTCATTCAAGTTCTCAGCCAAAGTTGGGTGAGTAAAGATTTGTTTTGTGAAGTAAGTGTAAGGAATCTTGTTGTCCATAGCAACAGTGATGATGTTGATGATTTCTTGAGAACCTTCTGAGAAGATGCTTGCTCCAAGAATTTCTTTTGTTTCAGTATTAACAACAGCTTTGAAAGCTCCACGAAGGTCTCCATTTACATGACCACGAGGCATTGCTGCAACAGGAATTTCCTTAACAGCGTATGGAAGTTTCAAATCAGCTGCTTGGCTTTCAGTCAAACCAACTTGTGAAAGTGCAGGTGTGATAAACATGGTGTTTGGTACATTGAGACGGTCTTCAAGTGTGTAGCTGCCATCTCCAGCAAGGTAGCTGTAAACAACACGGAAGTCATCAAGTGAAATGTAAGTAAATTGAAGGCCACCGTTGACATCTCCAACTGCAAAGACACCAGGAACGTTTGTTTGACAATGTTTGTCTACTTTAATAGCACCACGTTCAGTTAGTTCAATATCTGTATTTTCAAGTTGAAGTGGTTCTACATTTGGTTTGCGTCCAGTTGCGTAAAGAAGGGCGTCGAAACGGTAAGTTTCATTTTCAGTTACGACAAGGACTTGGTCACCGTCATTTTTAATTTCAGTAGTACGGATATTTTGAAGCAATTCAATACCGTCTTCTTCCATGTATTGTTTAGCAAGAGCTGCGATGGAAGGTTCTGCACGAGGAAGGAAAGTATCCAAGGCATCTAGAACTGTGACCTTACTTCCAAGTTTGTTGTAAAGGCCGGCAAATTCAAGACCGATATTTCCACCACCAAGGACTCCAAGGTTTTCAGGCAATTTGTCCAAGTTTTGGATACCTGTTGAATCAAAGACGTTCTTGCTTGTAGCAAGTCCAGGGATTGGCAAGACGTTTGAAACAGCACCAGTGTTGATGACGATTGTTTCAGCAGTCAGTTCTTTCTTTTCATCACCAGCTTGGATTTCGATGACTTTATTTGAAAGGAAGTGAGCTTCCGCATCAAAGATATCTACGCCTGTACCAGCAACAGTCGCATAGTTTTTACCGTTGAGGCGACTAGTGATAGTATTTTTGGTAGCAATCACTTCTTCAAAAGACAAGTCCTTCTCAGCAGCAACTAGCAAAGTTTTAGTTGGGATACAACCAATGTTGATACAAGTTCCACCGTACATAGCTTTGCTACGTTCAACGAGGGCAACTTTTTTGCCAGCTGAAGCCAATTTACCAGCTAGTGTTTTACCAGCTTTACCAAATCCGATAACGATTAAATCATAAGTTAACATTTAGAGTTCCTCCTATTCGCATTTCATTCTAGCACAAGAAAAAAACTTTTGCACAATTCTGCTACGCTTTAAAAAAGTTTATGAAAAAGTGGAAATTTTTCCCTTGTTTTCTCAGAAAAATCGTTTACATGATTTTATCGACGGATTTAGCTATCTTTTGCTTCTCTCTTGTGTTATACTAGATAGGTTGCAAAGAAAACAGTACTTTTCTTTTGTGGAAAAGAAGCAACACGATTTTGTATCCAGTATATGAAAATACGTCATAAAAAGAAAAGTATAAACTAAGCCCTATAGGGTGGCTTCGCACCACCTTTAGAAAGAAGAAAAACGTGAAATTTAATGAATTAAACTTGTCTGCTGATTTGCTAGCAGAGATTGAAAAAGCTGGTTTTGTAGAAGCCAGTCCGATCCAAGAACAAACCATTCCCTTGGCCCTTGAAGGCAAGGACGTTATCGGTCAAGCTCAGACTGGTACAGGAAAAACTGCAGCCTTTGGCTTGCCTACCCTTGAAAAAATCCGTACAGAAGAAGCGACTATCCAAGCCTTGGTCATCGCTCCAACTCGTGAACTAGCTGTCCAAAGTCAAGAAGAACTCTTCCGCTTTGGTCGTAGTAAGGGAGTCAAAGTCCGTTCAGTATATGGTGGATCAAGCATTGAAAAACAAATTAAGGCTCTTAAATCTGGTGCCCATATCGTGGTGGGAACTCCAGGTCGCCTCTTGGACTTGATTAAACGCAAGGCCTTGAAATTACAAGATATTGAAACGCTTATCCTTGATGAAGCGGATGAAATGCTCAACATGGGTTTCCTTGAAGACATCGAAGCCATTATCTCCCGTGTCCCTGAAAGTCGTCAAACCTTACTTTTCTCAGCAACTATGCCAGATGCCATCAAACGTATCGGTATTCAGTTTATGAAAGAACCTGAGCATGTGAAGATTGCGGCTAAGGAATTGACAACAGAATTGGTTGACCAATACTATATCCGAGTTAAAGAACAAGAAAAATTTGACACCATGACTCGTCTTATGGATGTAGAACAACCAGAACTTGCTATTGTATTTGGTCGTACCAAACGCCGTGTAGATGAATTGACTCGTGGTTTAAAAATCCGTGGCTTCCGTGCAGAAGGAATTCATGGCGACCTAGACCAAAACAAACGTCTTCGTGTCCTTCGTGACTTTAAAAATGGCAATCTTGATGTTTTGGTTGCGACAGACGTTGCAGCGCGTGGGTTGGATATTTCAGGTGTGACCCATGTCTATAACTACGATATTCCACAAGATCCTGAAAGTTATGTTCACCGTATCGGTCGTACAGGTCGTGCTGGTAAGTCAGGTCAGTCGATTACTTTCGTATCACCAAATGAAATGGGCTACCTCCAAATCATTGAGAATTTGACTAAGAAACGCATGAAAGGTCTCAAACCTGCAAGTGCAGAAGAAGCCTTCCAAGCAAAAAAACACGTAGCTCTCAAGAAAATCGAACGTGATTTTGCAGATGAGACTATCCGTGCCAACTTTGAGAAATTTGGTAAGGATGCTCGTAAGCTAGCTGCCGAATTTACTCCAGAAGAATTGGCAATGTATATCTTGAGTCTGACTGTTCAAGACCCGGATAGCCTTCCAGAAGTGGAGATTGCACGTGAAAAACCACTGCCATTTAAACCATCAGGTAATGGATTCGGTGGTAAAGTTAAGGGAGGTCGTGGAGGCCGTCGTGGGGACGACCGTCGAGACCGTGATCGCCGTGGCAATGGTCGTCGTGATGATTTCAAAAAAGGAAGTCGTGGAAATGATCGTTTTGATAAGGAAAAACGTTATCGTAAGGATAATAAAAAACCACGCAATACTTCAAGCGAAAAGAAAACAGGCTTTGTTATTCGAAACAAGGGCGATAAATAAGAAAAGCGGTTCAAATGAATCGCTTTTTTATATAAGGAGACCGAATGGAAAAAGAAAGATATATAAAATAGTTATATTATCTTCTTGTAATGTTATGATACACAAAAATAGGGAGTTTGTCAATAGAAAAGAAGCAATTTAATTAAAAATATTCTTGTTTTTTCAAATTGCAATTAAATAAGCAATTTTCAGATAATAATTGAAAATTCAAGCTGTTTATGTTATAATGATAGCGATTAAATTCGAGGTGAAAAATGGCACATTTATTAGAAAAAACTAGAAAAATTACTTCTATCCTGAAGCGCTCAGAGGAGCAGCTGCAGGAAGAACTTCCATACAATGCGATTACCCGTCAATTGGCAGATATTATTGACTGTAACGCCTGTATCGTCAATAGCAAGGGACGTCTCCTTGGTTATTTTATGCGTTACAAAACCAATACAGATCGTGTAGAGCAATTCTTCCAAACTAAGATTTTCCCGGATGACTACATTCAAGGTGCGAACATGATTTACGATACAGAAGCCAATCTGACAGTTGATCATGATTTGAGTATTTTCCCTGTGGAAAGTCGTGCCGACTTTCCAGATGGTTTGACGACTATTGCACCGATTCATGTATCAGGGATTCGACTTGGTTCTTTAATTATTTGGCGCAATGATAAAAAATTCGAAGACGAGGACTTGATTCTTGTTGAGATTGCGAGTACCGTTGTTGGAATTCAACTTCTTAACTTCCAGCGTGAGGAAGATGAGAAAAATATCCGTCGCCGTACTGCTGTCACCATGGCGGTTAATACCCTATCTTACTCCGAACTCCGTGCTGTTTCAGCAATTTTAGGGGAATTAAATGGAAATGAAGGTCAGTTAACTGCGTCTGTTATTGCAGACCGTATCGGAATTACCCGTTCTGTGATTGTCAATGCCCTTCGTAAACTTGAGTCTGCGGGGATTATTGAAAGTCGCTCACTTGGAATGAAGGGAACCTATCTTAAGGTCTTGATTACAGATATTTTTGAAGAAGTGAAGAAAAGAGATTACTAATGACTAAGGCTTTAATTTCGATTGATTATACAGAAGATTTTGTGGCTGATAGTGGAAAATTGACAGCAGGCGCTCCAGCTCAGGCAATTTCAGATGCCATCAGCAAGGTAACTCGATTGGCATTTGAACGTGGAGACTATATCTTCTTTACCATCGATGCTCACGAAGAAAATGATTGTTTCCATCCAGAAAGTAAATTATTTCCTCCTCACAATTTGATTGGGACTAGTGGACGCAATTTATATGGAGATTTGGGGACCTTTTATCAAGAGCATGGTTCAGACAGTCGAGTCTTTTGGATGGATAAACGCCATTACTCAGCATTTTCAGGGACTGATTTGGATATCCGTCTGAGAGAGCGTCGCGTTTCTACAGTTATCTTAACAGGAGTCTTGACGGATATTTGTGTCCTGCATACAGCTATAGACGCCTATAATCTAGGATATGACATCGAGATTGTTAAACCAGCTGTTGCTTCTATCTGGCCTGAAAATCACCAATTTGCCCTAGGTCATTTCAAAAATACACTTGGAGCTAAGTTAGTAGATGAAAATCTAAATGAAATTTCAGAGTAACTTGGTTGGTGAAAATGAAAAAAATTTGAAAAAAGTGTTGACAAGCATCCTAAAAGTTGATATACTAGTAAAGTAATCGACGCGGGGATGGCGGAATTGGCAGACGCGCAGGACTAAGGATCCTGTGACCGCTTTAGGTCGTGAGGGTTCAAGTCCCTCTCTCCGCATAGGATAAGAGTTAGCTTAGGCTAACTCTTTTGTTTTTTATCAGATTTATAATATCCATGGTGGGCACCCCTCTCTTTCAGATAAATAATATAGTTTGAAATTTCTCCTAATTTTCTCTACTCTTTCTACTTTTTCCGAATAAATAGATAGTAGCAGTGAATCTAGTGAGCTTAGATTTAAAACTGTGGTATAATAAAAGGAGGAAAAGTATGACTGTACGTCATCCAGGCATCAGCCCAACTAATGACTTGGTTGCTAAGAAAATTTTCAGCAATCCAGAAATCACTTGTCAATTTATTCGCGATATGCTGGACTTGCCAGCAAAAAATGTGACGATTTTGGAGGGAAGTAATATTCATGTCTTACCTTCCCTACCTTACTCGGCACAGGATTTCTATACCAGTATAGATGTTTTAGCTGAACTAGATAATGGCACTCAAGTTATCATTGAGATTCAGGTGCATCATCAGAATTTTTTCATTAATCGTTTGTGGGCTTACTTGTGCAGTCAGGTCAATCAAAATCTTGAAAAAATTCGCCAGCAAGAAGGAAATACTCATCAGAGTTATAAACACATCGCACCCGTATACGCTATCGCTATTGTGGATAGTAATTATTTCTCAGATGATTTTGCTTTTCATAGCTTTAGCATGCGAGAGGACACTACAGGAGAGGTTTTAACCATAACCAATAATGGACAAGAAAACCATCTGGTCAAGATGGCGTTCTTGGAACTAAAAAAATACAGAGAAACCAGCAAAGACGAGGTTCGCAAGCCATGGTTGGAGTTTTTTGGGAATAAACCCTTTACCCAGCAACCCGAGCGAGCCATCAGCCAGGCAGACCAACTGCTAGACTACAAGAGCTGGTCCGAGGAGGACAGGAAAATGTTTAGTCAACTACGTATGCGAGAAGAACAAGCCTTGTTAGCGCAGGACTATGCCTTGAAAACTGCTAGGGCTGAAGGTCTTGAACAAGGACTAGAGCGTGGGCAACTGCTTGCTTTTTTAGATATGGTCCGTCAAGGTCTTTTGACTTCCGAGGTTGCCAGCCAGCAGTTAGGTATGACTGTCGCTGAGTTTGAGTTACTATTGAAAGAGCATCACAAATAAGAACTTAACAAATACAGAGAAACCAGCAAAGACGAGGTTCGCAAGCCATGGTTGGAGTTTTTTGGGAATAAACCCTTTACCCAGCAACCCGAGCGAGCCATCAGCCAGGCAGACCAACTGCTAGACTACAAGAGCTGGTCCGAGGAGGACAGGAAAATGTTTAGTCAACTACGTATGCGTGAAGAACAAGCCTTGTTAGCACAGGACTATGCCTTGGAACAAGCTGAGGAAAAAGGATTAGAACGTGGTCGTGTAGAGGGTCTTGAACGAGGAAAAGTTGAAGGAAGTCTGTCTATGCTACTAAATCTGGTTCGCCAAGGTCTTCTGACTTCTGAAGTTGCCAGTCAGCAATTAGGTATGACTGTCGCTGAGTTTGAGGCCTTGTTGTAAGAACAGCAATAATAGACAAGAAAACCATCTGGTCAAGATGGCATTCTTGGAATTAAAAAAATACAGAGAAACCAGCAAAGACGAGGTTCGTAAACCGTGGTTGGAGTTTTTTGGGAATAAGCCCTTTACCCAAGAACCTGAGCGAGCCATCAGCCAGGCAGACCAACTGCTGGACTACAAGAGCTGGTCCGAGGAGGACAGGAAAATGTTTAGTCAACTACGTATGCGTGAAGAACAAGCCTTGTTAGCACAGGACTATGCCTTGGAACAAGCTGAAGAAAGAGGATTAGAACGTGGTATTGAACAGGGACTGGAGCGTGGGAAAGTTGAAGGAAGGGAAGAAGGGAGACTTTTTGCCTTCCTAGATATGGTTCGTCAAGGTATCCTGACACCTGAGATTGCCAGTCAACAGTTGGGTATGACTGTATCTGAGTTTGAAGAACTATTGAAAGAGCATCACAAATAAGGACTAAAAATACAGAGAAACCAGCAAAGACGAGGTTCGTAAACCGTGGTTGGAGTTTTTTGGGAATAAGCCCTTTACCCAATATAAGCTTTCATCAATCCGCTGTCTATAAAATGTAAGGACAGGCAATCTACCATTTAAAATAAAATAATGACAGATTTTTCCGAAGCAAAAGGTAAAATCTGTTTTTTATTTATATTAAATTTTTATAATACATAGTCTAAAAACACGGTACAATAAGCGTTGCATATATATATATATAATGTGTAAAACACCTTGAAATATCAGTGTTACAGCGCTTACATTTTTAGATGATATTTATGTAAATGCTTGATTTTTTATTTTAAAAGAGTTAACATATTATCGAGTCATTATGTCTCGGAGATTTTAAACTTATTCTACTAAAACAATAGAAAGGACATATTTATGTTTGGTAAAAAGTCTAATGATAATGGTGAAAAATTATACCGTTATTCTATTCGTAAGTACCATTTTGGTGCTGCAAGTGTTGCCATAGCAGCGTTAATGTTTTTTGCTAATGGAGTAGCTAAGGCGGATATGGCCGTCTCTCCTGCAACAGCCAATACTGAAAAAGTGGGGGTTGCTGTTACTGGTTTGACTGAGGGAGTTCCACCTACAGAGGGACATTCAGAAAAATCACAGGAAGTAGGGTCTGAGAAAGAGGCAATTGCTAAGAAATCAGTGGATAAGTCTGCTCTTAATCAGGCTCTTAGTGAACTTCAAGCTGCGATTGCAAAAGCAGACGAGGAAAGTTTATTAAGTCTATCTAATCAACTTTCTCAATTAACAGATGAAAATAAGCGTTTACTTGATGGAGAAAATGTTTCTGAGGAAGCGATTGCAAGTCAAGTAAGTCGGGTTCAATCTTTTACAGAGCAAGTGCGTTTACTTAAGTCTAAGGCTAAAGATAAAGATTCTAACAAGGAAGATAGAACCGATTCTAAAGTTCAAGATAAAAAAGAGCTCAAAGTATCTGATAAAGCTGTGATTCCTACTGATCAGACTGAAGAAATTAAAGATGTTCAAAAAGATGACAACAAAGAAGATACTGCTAATAAAGATAAATTAGAATCACTTTCTAAAAGTTTAATCACTTACTTATATACTGCTAAAAAAATTGAACGCCCTGAAACCAAGAAATTTTTGGAAGGTGTGGAAGAAGTTGTTCGCTCTGTTGAAAATGGATTAAAAAATCCACAATTGACAGCTTCAGAAATCGAAGAATTAATGAAGAAAGGTAAGCAAGCAGAGAAAAAACTTGCCTTAGCAATTGCTCGTGAACATTCAGGAAAACGTGATTTGGATAATGGTAAGAAGATGTTGCCAGATTCATATTTTAGAGCAGCAACTTATTACAGAGCAGCAGATGGCAAAGTTTATGATAGCCATGGTGACGATCGTTTAACTGAAGCAACTGTTGGATATATTACGAAGAAAAATGATGGTTCAGGATATCCGCCAGGAACTATTTTATATATCTCTCATAATGATAACGGAAGTGGCGCAGGAAATAACAATAATAACTTAGGTCCTCAGCCTGTAAAATATTTAAAAAATAAGGTCCACGCTGTAGTTACTAAAAACAGCAATGGTTATCACTGGAAAATCACTTATAATGAAGCTAGAGAAGGTAGACAAAATCCAATTTATTACTTTACTTTACCGTATAGGCATTCTGTTACGCATATGACGTTATCTGAAAATGGAGTTGTGGTAAAACAAGGAGGAGTCCGTGAAGTATTTAATGGTGCGGCAGATAAGTATTTAACAGCTGTCGGTTCACCAAATGGTGGGGTAAATGGTGGCTCTTACTATGAAAATGTTGCAAATATCAATAATGGAATTGTTGGTAACCGTGGCGGAGTTTATACTTTAGATGATTTTGTAAAAAATGATACCAGTGTATATTATAATCGTGATGGTATGTCAAATGAAGATAAAAGAATTATGGATAAGTTGTACGATAAGATTAAAAGTTCAACTCAAAATGTGTTCGCATTTAGACCGAGAGATTATGCTACGGGGAAAACTCCAGGGAATAAATATGAAGTAGAATTTGATACAGTAGGCGATACTGAAGCACCACTATATTATATTGCAGGTATGAAATCTTATGAAGTTATTCCATCGGGACGTTATATGCATAAGAGTTATCAACAATGGTATGGAGTGCAAGAACAATATAATGTAACGGTTAATACGAATGTGTTAAAAACAACTTTCCTAAAAGGTACAGGGATTGGTATGTTAGATGAAAAAAATGGATTGGAAAGTAGTGCTGTTACCATTGAAGATACTTACGATAATAATAGAAAGTTTAATCCAGGATCAGGGGATGTAACAGAGTATAAGACTTTTAAATCAACGGGGCATGAATCTACTTGGGATGTGTATATTAAGAGCCTTCACAATAGATATACTCATATCCACAATGATGGACCGCAGGATTTAACACCGGATAGTGCAAAAGGAAATCATACAGTATATATTGAAGCAAAAATAAAAGGTCAAAAAATTAGTTTCAGATTACCGTTTAGGATAGTTACTCAGTCGGATATTTATCAACCTGTAGCGAAAAACGTAACAGATACAAAAAGTTATAATGGGAATCTAGGAGATGCCTCTACTTATATTACGGGATATGATAATGTTTCTTCTACTATTCCAGGTTTTAAAACTCCTGATTATGCAGACATGACGGCTCCAAATTATGGAAAAGCTTTTTACAAAGATAGAATAGAGGATTTTCCAACAAGTAGTGCAAGAATTAAAGAACAAGCTGTTAAAACAGTAGAGTGGGTAGGTGGCTCAAATGACCTTACCACTGGAGCAAGAGTGATTGAATTAACTGTCGATGGTAAGAAAGAATTGTTTACTGTGCCGTCTGATATTGATGTAGCTCCTGGAAGAACGATTTCTGCAGAAAATGTTAAGAAATTAAATGACGCTATTCATGAAGCTTATAAAAAAATTGATACAAATGGGCATGAAGTTGATGCAGCTAAAGTTCCTAAAATTACATCCGCAACTCCTGTTTGGGTGAAAAAACAAATCAAAGTTACTTATTATGATAATGAAAATAACGCTCGTACTAATAACCAAGATGATTCTGTAGATTATGTAGATGTACTTTTCAAAAATATTAGAAAAGAAACTGCTCCAACAAAACCTACAGTATCAACTCCTACTGATGGAACAGTTTCTGTTACACCAAATGGAACCACAGATAAATTGGTAGTATCTTATAGACCAACTAATCAAAATTCTGATACTACAATAACGGTTAAAAAGTCAGGAACTACATGGGGAACACTTGATACGTTACCAAATGGAGTAAAGGTTAATTCATCTAACGGGGTTGTATCGATTGCAGAATCTACTGTAAAAGATGAATCCACAGTGACAGCAAAAGCAACTTATTTGAATAGTGATGATGCTACTGCAACAGGAGTAGCTAAAAATCCTGATAATATAGCTCCAACAGTTACGCTAAATGGTACAACATTAACAGAAAATGCAAGTAACAAGACAGTTCATGTTTTCCGTGGTTCTTTACTAGAGTTGCCATTGAAATACTATGATAATGCTGCAACTGGTAGAGTTAATATTAGTTATAAGAATGATGGTGGATTACCACAAGGTGTTTGGTTCAATGATAATGCAAGTGGTAACTATGATATTAAGCAAACCGGAAAAACTGAGCGAAATCAAGGTGCATATACAGTTCGTGGAAATGTTTCAAATACAGCGTCACTCGGTGAACGTCCGATAACGCTAAAAGTATCCGATTCTGCTGATGGTAGCGTTGATAATGGAAATAAAAAAGAAGTTAAATTTAATGTTCGAACATATGATATTGAACCTAATAGTACAAAGGTGACTGTGGAGAAAGGAACTACTTTATCAGCACAAGATGCAAAAGCTGCTGTAACAAAAGTAAACGGTGCTTTAGATTTACCAGAAGGTACAACTTATGAATGGGTTGATACTAATGGAAGAAATCAAACGGTTACTCCAAATACAGCAGGTGTACAAAATTATCGAGTTAAAGTTACGTTACCTTCCTCAGAAACGGGAAATAATGCAGCCTTTCGTTCTTCTAAAATCGTAAATGTTTCTGTAAATGTTAGACCAGAAGCACCAACGATAACTACAGAAGAGAAATATAAAGGTACTTTAGTTTCCACAGAACGTAGTATTTCAGGTACAGGTCAACCTAGAGCTAAAGTTAAAATTACATTACAAGATGGAACTACAAGGGAAGTTACTGTTGAAAATAATGGTAAATGGAAATATAACTTAGCGCCGAATGAAAAACTAACACAAAATGATAAAGATTCGACAGTAAAAGTTTCTAACCCTATATCTGTGAAACAAGTTGTTAATAATATTGAATCAGTAGCGAAGACTGTGGATGTTCAAATGGGAAGAGCAATCTCTATAGCTACACCTGTTAAAGCGGGACGAGATATTAGTGTTACATTACCTCATGATACTGCATTATTTTATCTACAGATAAAAAATGGAAGTAACACTGTTCAATATGATGTTCAATTGGTTGATGGAAATTGGAAGATATTAAATGTCGATAAAGTAGGAACAACTGAGTTAAAAGTATCTAATGGTGATAATATCTCTGAAAAAGTATTTACTCTTCATATTAAGGATTCGAATAAAAAAGAAAATATTCCATTTAGAATTAATGCTGACACTACTATACAAGTTCGTGCTCATTATGTTAATAATCATAATAATCCAGCGAATCCAACTAATGATGGAGGATGGGCTACAGCGTCACCAGCTACAAATACAAATCCAGACATTTCAGTAGTAAATCCAAATGCTACTTATAACTCAGATGGTACTTTGACAAAAGATAAGCTAAAAACACTTGTTAATGTAACAGATACAGAAGATGATAATAATAAAACAGTCGGAAATACTGCTAGAGAGAACTTAAATGTAACAGTTACGAAAAATGGACAATCTGTTGATTTAACAAATGGTAAAGCCCTAAAACAAGGGACGTACAATTTAACGTATACAACAACAGATGCTGCGGGAGTAAGAGTAACAAAAGATCATACGATTACAGTCAATTACATTGCAAAAGCAAAACCAATTATTAACTTAATACAGGGTGAAAATGTATCGGATGAACTTAAACGAAGTTTACTTCAATTACAAGATGGAAATGAAGTAATAAATGTTCCAAATGATGCTACTGTTGAGTTTACAAATTTAGATGTAAATACACCTTCAGATAATAAGAATACACAAGTAACTGTAGTACTAAAAAATGGAACAAGACTTTCGCCTGTGACTTTGAATTATAATGTCATGAAAAAATTCGAAACAGTCACTAAAGTGTATGATTTTGCTGGAGAAGGACGTAATGATAGTCCTGCATCTTACTATCTAAATACAGGTGGACTTCCTGGAGGTATGAGTTGGGTTGTTAAGAGAGGCAATGAAGCAGAGAAAAACGCCGATACTAATGACAACATGAAGAATATGTTGAAATCTGATGGAGTTGGAATAACGAACTACAAATTTGGTGCTAAATATCCACGTGGTAGATTCACAAACAATCCAAGTGAAACAGAAAAACTTTCTTATACACCAACCTTTACACATGAAGTGTTCGATGTAGAAGCAAATAATGATCCACGAACTCAGAAAAATAGAGTTGAAGTCAATAATGGGGAAAAACTAAGTGCCACTCAAGCAGCATCTGCTGTAGTGAAAACATCTAATTCACCAGCACTTCCTGCAGGAACAACTTTCGAATGGGTAAAAAGTGCGACTGATGGTACTGTACTAACGGATGCAGAGAAAAATGTAACAGAGTTTGGAGAAATTACACGTTATGTAAAAGTAACATTACCAAAAGTATCTGAAACAGGTCCGAATGCCAACCGAGTTCAACCGTACAAAATCATTCCTGTGACGCTTAAGGTAAATGAAACTGTTAAGCCAACAGTACAAATGGATGGAAGACGTCTGACAACAAATGCAGAAGATAATAAATTTGTTATTTTCCGTGGAGCAACGTTCAATCCAACCTTTACTGTGAATGATAATTCAGGGACAACAACTTACTTGAAAGCATCAGGATTGCCAAGTGGAAGAGAAATTGTAAAAAATACAGCCATGAATAATGGAACAACTGTTCAAATTTCAGGCGATGATGCGAAAACGGAAAATAAAGCCCTAGGAACATACGAGGGAAGTATTGTAGTAAGAGATGCTAGAGGAAATAATGAAACTTATAAGTTTAAGTATGCTCTAGTAGACGTTGAAGTAAAAAATACTCCAGAAACAGTAAATAAAGGAACAAAATTATTTGTCCCTGGAAAAGAGGGAGAGTCTAAGGATTCACATAATTATGTAAAAGCAGTAGTATCTCCTAATACAGATGGAAGTGATGTTTACTATCCAGGTGGTATGAACTTTAAATGGAGTAAAAATAATGCTGAAATCACAAATGAAACAGTATTTAATACACCAGGTGCAATCACATACAATGCAGTAGTAAAATTCCCGAATGCTAAGTCAGATAAAAATAATGTAGATATTGATGGAGATGGACGTAACGAAAATGTAACAATCTATGCACCAGATAAGGTTGAAAAAACAGTAACATTTAAAGTTAAACCAACAGCTCCAGAAGTAGTTGCTAAAGCTGACGGTGGTGTGACGATTAGTAACACCAATGAAACAAATGTCAATAAAATTCAGGTGACTTATACTCCGTCTCCGACTATTGCTACCTTGACAGAAACTGATCAAGATACATTTGTAGAGCATCCAGCGACACAGCTTACTGCTAGCAAAAATGCTCAGAACAAATGGAGTATTACAGAGGGTGCTAAGGATGGCATCAGCATTGATGAAACTTCAGGTGCTATTACTATAAATGATGCTACAGTTAAAGATGGCAGCCAGGTAGTTGCCAAAGCTATAACATCTGATAGCGTAGAGAGTACAGAGAATAGCGCAATTGCTAAGGAGGGAGATAAGACAAAACCTACAGTTGGTTTGGAAAATACACTTGTTCAAGCTGGAAAACAAATCACTTTAAGCTTGAAAGTATCTGACTCAGGCGTGGGGGTAGATAATAGCAAGGTAGAAGTGAAAAATCTACCAGCAGGCTTGCAATATGACAGTGCGAATCAGACGATAACAGGAAGCATCTCTACAGCTTCTAAGACTGATATAAAAGTTCTTGTTCGTGATAAAAAAGGAAATAAAACTGTTAAACCAATTAGGCTAGTTGCTGTGAAGCCTAAACCGATCTATGCGATTAAAGATGGAACAATCAAAAATGTAGGCACTGCAAGCAATTTTGTAGAGATGCCTGCAGGGGTAACAAATACTACAGTCTCTTGGAAAAACAATTCTCAACCATCGACAGCGATAGCAGAAAAAACACATAAAACTGTGACGGTTAGTGCGGATGGTTATACTTCGACAGAAGTCGATGTTCCAGTAACGGTATATCCAAAAGTAACTTATCGTAAGGTAGACGGCAAAGAAGTAAAAGAGTACCATGAAATCGTTGGGCAGCCATTGACGTCAAGTTTAGTTCCAGGAGGAGGTAGATTTAACCCTGTAACTCCAGATTACTATATAGCCTTTGAAAATGGGACAAAACCAGCAGGAACAACTATTGCATTTAAAAATGGAACTCCTACTAGTACAGAAGCAGGGGAATCAACTCATACAATTGTTGTTACTTATCCCCATCAAGCAGGAACTGTTGAAAAAACAGTAACGTTCAAAACTTATGGTAATAAAGCGAAATTAGAAACTGGTAAAAATTATTCTGCAGAGACAACAGTAGGAAAGGCATTTGAAAAAACAAGTGCTGGAGATTATGTTGAATTAAGTAATTCAACCCTAAAAAATCCAAGTGGAACTTTGTTTGGTTGGGGAAATGGTTATGATTCTCCTAACCCGGCAAATAAAGAACAGTCAACTATAGGATTACGAGAAGAAAACGTTAATGTTTGGTATGGAAAGGATGTGATGAATGCTCGCGGAGATGGTACAAATAACTATAGTGATCAAAACGTTAAAGTTATCTTAGCTGTCAAGCCACAACCACCAACCCTAACTGCAAATCAATTCCAAGGGAAAGCAGGAACTACACCTGAGATTACAGTGAGCAATCTTCCAACAGCTAATCAGTTAGAGGGAAATGCTAGGGTAACGGTGGAATTGTACCAAGGCGGTAACAAAGTTGCTTCTAAAGAGTTAAGTCGCGATGAGGTAACTAATGGAGCAGGTTCATTTCATTTCGATACTACTAATTATACGTCTAATCTGACTCTTGGAGAAAAGGTTCATGCGGTGGTTAAAGTTGAGGGTGGTAGCGGAACTACAGCCTATAACTTGTCATCTGCAAACAGTAATGATGTCCAAGTCACTCCTCAAAAACCAACTTTTGACGCAACTGCGGTCACTTCAACTAGTCGTACACTAAGTGGTACATTAGGTGGATTTGACGATGCTAATAAAGTAGTCGAAGTCCATCTCAACGATGAACATAATACAGTTTTATCAAGTGCAAACTCTGGAGAAGTGACAATCACTGGAGATAAATGGACAGCTAAACTTCCAGACAATGTAAAACTTCGCCAATCAGTTGCTAAAAATGGAGAAACTGCCAAACCATCAGGTATTACAGTAGAGAATAAGGTTGCAGGTACGACAATCTCTACTACAAGTGATGCAAAAGAAGTCGCAATGGGTGCTTATTCTGTATCACCTGCAATTGCTGGTAGCAAGCATATTGACATCACAGTTCCACATGATGCTAAACGAGTTGAGTTGAGATTCCATAACAATCAAGAAACAGGGGATAAACCAAACGGTATCACTCTTGTACGTGGCGCAGATGGAACTTGGCATACAGAAGCAACTCGTGCTGATAATACAACGGTGACAGATGCAAATGGATATGTTGGAACAATTACAGCTACTCCAAGCGCTACTAATCCAGCAGAAAATGTTATTACTATTCCTCTTAATGAAGAAAGTAACGGTAAGAAACTTCACATTAGAGAAGAAGCTGCTAACGGAGATAATACAGCAACCTACAGCAAAGGACTAGGTTTGCGTGTAGAATATCAACCAGAAGTAGGACAAGATCCAACGGCTGCTGGAAACTGGAAAGTCGCTAGTGTTACGAATACAGCACCTACTATCAAAGTAAAAGGTGACACAGGAAAAGATGCAACTCATAGAAAAGTCTATGATTCTGGAACAAGGTTGACAGCCGACTTGTTAAAAGAATTAGTGACAGTAACAGATGCAGAAGATGGACGTGCTACTGAAAGTGAAAAACCATACGGAACAGGAAATGTTAAGGTTGTATCTGGATTACCTACAGAAACAGGCGCAACTCCAGCTGGATTATACGAAGTAACTCTCGCAGCGATAGATAGCCAAGATAAAGAAGGCACTGCGGTTAAAATATACGTAGCTGTTAAAGAAGCAACTCCAAGCGCCCCAGCAGTAGGACAATGGCAAAATGGAAATGTAAAAGTAACACCAAATTCTACAAATTCAGGGGATAAAATTACAATTCCTCTAAAATCAGGAAGTGTTGTAGTAACAAAAGATGCTCAAAATGGATGGCAAGTAACAGGACAACCTAATGGAGTAAGCGTTCATGATGGAAGTATCGAAATTCCACGTAACTTGGTAAATACTACAGTAACAGCAACTGCAAGCAAAGGCGAAGGCGATATTAAAGCAGTATCTGATGAAGGAACACATACTTTAACAGCACATGAAGTTACAAAAGAAGACATTATTAAGAAACCAACGGATCACCTTACTGGAACAGATTTATATTCAGCAACAGGAGTCACAGGAGTTATTGAAAATGGTGTAACAAAAACATATCAAAAAGCAGGAATCAAATCTGTAACATCTGATGGACAATTACCAGAACTAGAAGCTGATAAGGAAAAACAAGTACCAGTAGTAATTACCTATAACGATGGTTCTCAAGAAAAAACTAATGTCACACTAAAAGTTGCGCCAGCTGCACCTAAGGTTACGGTCAACAAGCAAGATGGCACAATAGGAGACGTGACACTAACAATTAAACGACATGACGATACTAATTACCCAGATGGTTCTGTAGTGACTGTCCCAGGAATAGAAGAAACATTCAAAGTCAAAGATGGCACAATCACAATTAAGAACGACCAACTGAAAGATACAGTACAAACAGGTAAAGTTATCGTAAAAGAAGGAACAAAACTCCCAGCAGAAACGAGTGATGATAAGCAGTTACCAGCGAAGTTGAAAGACAGCGCTGTACCAAAACTCGTAGTTGAAGCGCAAGATCCGAAGACAGGAAATGTGACGGTTAAAGTAACGGATCAAAATGGTCAGCCATTAGCAAGTGGCACAACCGTTAAGATTCCAGGAGTTTCTGGTGATAAGGCTGTAGTAGACGGCAAAGTTGAACTCAGCAACAACGATCTTCCAGAAACTGCGACACGAGGCAAAGGAAGTATCACCGAGCCAGGTAAATTGTCAACGGAAGGAACAGTTGAAGTGGAGGTTCCAGCGAAGTTGAAAGACAGCGCTGTACCAAAACTCGTAGTTGAAGCGCAAGATC
>CAUQIP010000020.1:0-33704 GCA_963518235.1 uncultured Streptococcus sp.
ACTCAAGGTGTTGGTATCAAAGTTGACGTAAACTCACTTTAATCAGTAGTTTATAAAAGAGAAAACGAGTACGAAAGTGCTCGTTTTTTAGGTACGACGGGCATTCCGTTCATCTGAGGTGCAACTCCTCTTTGGGGACTATCTATTAGTGAACCTATATGTGTAAACTAGGTGAGCAATTGAATTTGGACTAGAGAGGTGACTAATAGATTTATGCTATAGTCATGGCGTACTATATGCTTTTGACTCTAGTTTATCAAATAATAGATTAGAATTGTCAGATAATATAATTTTATGTTATAATGAAGAAAAAACAGAGGTGTTCAAATGTCAGAAGCAGGTCATAAGTTTTTAGCAAAACTGGGGAAAAAACGCTTACGTCCAGGTGGAAAACGTGCCACAGATTGGTTAATTGCAGAAGGAGGATTTTCAAAAGAAAAGAGAATACTAGAAGTTGCGTGTAATAGGGGAACTACAGCAATTGAGTTGGCACAGCGTTTTGGTTGTAAGATAACTGCTGTTGATATGGATGGACAAGCTTTAGAAGTGGCTAAAAAATCTGCTGAAACGGCAGGTGTTGGGCATCTAATCAGGTTTGAAAGAGCCAATGCAATGAAACTTCCTTATGAAGATGCTAGTTTTGATATTGTTATAAATGAAGCTATGCTGACTATGCAAGCCGATCAAGCTAAGAAAAAATGTGTAATGGAATATCTAAGGGTATTAAAACCTGAAGGTCTTCTCCTGACACATGATGTGCTGCTTAAGGAAGCTAAAGAGTCTGTCAGACAGGAATTGTCACAAGCAATTCATGTAAATGTAGGCCCTTTAACTCAAGATGGTTGGGAACAGGTGATGATAGAATCAGGTTATCGTGATGTGAAAGTATTGACTGGTGAAATGACATTAATGAAATTATCAGGTATGATTTATGACGAAGGTTGGCTAGGAACCTTGAAAATTTGTGTAAATGCTTGTAAAAAGGAGAATAGAAAGCAGTTTTTAACGATGTATAAAATGTTTGCTAAGAATAAAAAGAACTTGGGCTTTATTGCTATGGCTAGTTATAAATCGTCAAATCGTTAGATAATTATTGAAGTTAACTTTTCCTTTTTTCTTTCTTAAAAAATATGCTATAATAGAGAGTAAAAAACTTTGAAAGAAAGAAAAAGATGAATTTAAAAGATTACATTGCAACAATTGAAAATTATCCAAAGGAAGGAATTACCTTCCGTGATATCAGTCCTTTGATGGCTGATGGAAATGCTTATAGCTACGCTGTTCGTGAAATCGTTCAGTATGCTACTGACAAGAAAATCGACATGATCGTGGGACCTGAGGCTCGTGGTTTTATCGTGGGCTGTCCAGTTGCCTTTGAGTTGGGAATTGGTTTTGCGCCTGTTCGTAAGCCAGGTAAATTGCCACGTGAAGTCATTTCTGCTGACTATGAAAAAGAGTACGGTGTTGATACCTTGACTATGCATGCTGATGCCATTAAGCCAGGTCAACGTGTTCTTATCGTAGATGACCTCTTGGCAACAGGTGGAACTGTTAAGGCAACCATCGAGATGATTGAAAAACTTGGTGGTGTTGTAGCAGGTTGTGCCTTCCTTGTTGAATTGGATGAATTGAACGGCCGTGAAAAAATCGGTGACTACGATTACAAGGTTCTTATGCATTATTAATGAAAAACAGTCCCTAGGGCTGTTTTCTCTACATTAGGATATAAAAATAGACTATAGCTAGTTAGAGAAAAACTATAATTGAAAACTATATCTTCTTGCAGTATAATAAAGGGACTAAGTGTTTGAGATTTAGTTTCATACTCAATGAAAATCAAAGAGCAAACTAGGAAACTAGCCGCAGGCTGCTCAAAGTACAGCTTTGAGGTTGCAGATAAAACTGACGAAGTCAGTAACCATATCTATGGCAAGGCAACGTTGACGCGGTTTGAAGAGATTTTCGAAGAGTTTCAAACATATGCAATTATTCCTGAAAGAGTACAGTTAGGAGAGGGTTATGCCGATTCGAATTGATAAAAAATTACCAGCTGTTGAGATTTTACGGACAGAGAATATCTTTGTCATGGATGATCAACGTGCTGCCCACCAAGATATCCGTCCTTTGAAGATTTTAATCTTAAATCTCATGCCACAGAAAATGGTCACAGAGACACAGTTGTTGCGCCATTTGGCTAATACACCCCTGCAACTGGATATTGATTTTCTCTATATGGAAAGCCATCGTTCTAAGACAACTCGTTCAGAGCACATGGAGACCTTTTATAAAACTTTTCCTGAAGTTAAGGACGAGTATTTTGATGGGATGATTATCACGGGTGCTCCAGTTGAGCATTTACCATTTGAGGAAGTGGACTATTGGGAGGAATTTAGTCAGGTAATCGAGTGGTCCAAGACTCATGTCTATTCGACCCTTCATATCTGTTGGGGTGCTCAGGCTGGTCTTTATCTGCGCTATGGAGTGGAAAAATACCAGATGGACAGTAAGTTATCGGGTATCTATCCTCAGGACACCTTAAAGGAGGGTCATCTTCTCTTTAGAGGCTTTGACGATAGCTATGTATCTCCTCATTCACGGCATACGGAGATTTCTAAGGAAGAAGTCTTAAACAAGACCAATCTTGAAATTTTATCAGAAGGACCTCAGGTTGGGGTTTCGATTTTGGCCAGTCGTGACTTACGAGAAATTTATAGTTTTGGGCATTTGGAGTATGACCGTGATACCTTGGCAAAAGAGTATTTCCGAGATCGTGACGCAGGTTTAGACCCACATATTCCAGAAAATTACTTTAAGGATGATGATGTCAACCAGACACCTTGTCTTTGTTGGTCTTCATCAGCAGCCCTCTTTTTCAGTAACTGGGTGAACTACGCGGTCTATCAGGAAACCCCTTTTGACTGGAGAAAAATTCAAGATGATGCATCTGCATTTGGGTATTTATAAGAGGAATTATGACATATTTAGACGCTTTTAAATCAGGGAACTTGGTTTTGCCGAGTGCCCTGCTCTTGCATTTTAAGGAACTCTTTCCTTCCAGCGATGATTTTCTGGTCTGGCAATTTTTCTATTTGCAAAATACGACAGGCCTAGATGAAATGTCCCCAAGCCAGATTGCTGAAAGAATTGGCAAGGAAATTTCGGATGTTAATCAGTCCATTTCCAATCTGACGGAGAGGGGACTACTTCAGTATCGAACGATCGAATTGAATGGTGAAATCGAATTGCTTTTTGATGCTAGTTTGGCCTTGGAATGTTTGGATGACCTGCTTGGAGCAGTTCATTCAAGTTCAGACCAGCTGACACCTCAAAATCAGCTCAAGGATTTGGTAGAAACCTTCCAGCAGGAATTAGGACGCTTGTTGACACCTTTTGAGATTGAGGATTTGACCAAGACACTAAAAGAAGATGGAACCAGTGCTGACTTGATTAAGGAAGCTCTTCGTGAAGCTGTTTTAAATGGAAAAGCAAACTGGAAGTACATTCAGGCGATTTTGAGAAATTGGCGCCATGAAGGAATCAAGAGTGTGGCTCAAATTGAGGCTAAGCGGGCAGAAAGAGAAGCCAGCAATCCTCAGTTGACACAGGTGTCGGCAGATTTCAGAAATGCCATGGATCTCTGGAAGGATTAATCCATGGCAGCAGGCTTGAAATTCTAGTAAGATTTGCAAGCTGTGTATAATTGTGATAAAATAAATAGAAAATAAATTGAAAAAAGAGGTATGTGAAATGTCACGTAAACCATTTATCGCTGGTAACTGGAAAATGAACAAAAATCCAGAAGAAGCTAAAGCATTTGTTGAAGCAGTTGCATCAAAACTTCCTTCATCAGATCTTGTTGAAGCAGGTATCGCTGCTCCAGCTCTTGATTTGACAACTGTTCTTGTTGCTGCAAAAGGTTCAAACCTTAAAGTTGCTGCTCAAAACTGCTACTTTGAAAATGCAGGTGCTTTCACTGGTGAAACTAGCCCACAAGTTTTGAAAGAAATCGGTACTGACTACGTTGTTATCGGTCACTCAGAACGCCGTGACTACTTCCATGAAACTGACGAAGATATCAACAAAAAAGCAAAAGCAATCTTTGCAAACGGTATGCTTCCAATCATCTGTTGTGGTGAATCACTTGAAACTTACGAAGCTGGTAAAGCTGCTGAATTCGTAGGTGCTCAAGTATCTGCTGCATTGGCTGGATTGACTGCTGAACAAGTTGCGGCATCAGTTATCGCTTATGAGCCAATCTGGGCTATCGGTACTGGTAAATCAGCTTCACAAGACGATGCACAAAAAATGTGTAAAGTTGTTCGTGACGTTGTAGCTGCTGACTTTGGTCAAGAAGTGGCAGACAAAGTCCGTGTTCAATACGGTGGTTCTGTTAAACCTGAGAACGTTGCTTCATACATGGCTTGCCCAGACGTTGACGGTGCCCTTGTAGGTGGTGCGTCACTTGAAGCTGAAAGCTTCTTGGCATTGCTTGACTTTGTAAAATAATTAGTAAGTAGCAAAAGCTAGGTGGAACAGCATTGAGATGTCTGTTCCATTTTTTATAGGAGAGGAAAGATTGAAAACAAAGATTGAAAAAATTGGATTAGCAAGTATCTGCTTACTAGGCTTGGCAACTAGCTAGGTCGCTGCAAATGAAACTGAAGTAGCAAAAACTTCGCAGGATACAAGGACAGTTTCAAGTAGTTCAGAGCAAAATCAGTCTTCTAATAAAACTCAAACGAGTGCAGGTGTAAAGACCACTGCTTCTGCCCACTGGGAGGGGGATTATTATGTAAAGGCTGATGGTTCTAAAACAAAGAGTGAGTGGATTTTCGATACTAGCTACAATAGCTGGTTCTATATAAAAGCAGACGGTTGTTATGCAGAAAATGAAACAGATGCCAATCAGACTATTGAACTCTTGAAAAAATACAATATGAACTTGTCGTATCCTATCTACTATGATGTTGAGAACTGGGAATATGTCAATAAAACAAAGAGAGCTCTAAGTGATACTGGAACTTGGGTCAAGATTATCAATAAGTATATGGCAACAATGAAGCAGGCTGGTTACCAAAATGTGAAAGTTTATAGCTATCGTCAACTCTTGCAAACTCGTTTGAATCATCCAGATATTTTACAACATGTCAACTGGGTTGCAGCTTATACTGATGCACTTGATTGGACAAATCCTCACTATTCAGGAGAAAAAGGATGGCAATATACTTCATCTGAATATTTAAAAGGAATTCGTGGCCGTATTGATGTCAGCGTTTGGTATTAAGATATAAGTTTGAGAAAGGGGTGTGCAAGAAATTTGCATCCTCTTTTTTCTTTATTTTATAGAAGTTAAGAGAGTTTGAAAGGGACTGTGTTTTATACTCAATGAAAATTAAAGAGCAAACTAGGAAGTTAGCCGCAGGTTGCTCAAAGCACTGCTTTGAGGTTGTAGATAAGACTGACGAAGTCAGCTCAAAACAGTGTTTTGAGGTTGCAGATGGAAGCTGACGTGGTTTGAAGAGATTTTCGAAGAGTATTATTTTAAAAATTCTTAAATTATCAGTCTATTGCAACTTTTCTCATGTGAGTCTTTTGGCTTGCTATTGGTTTCTCTTAGTAGTATACTAAGGTAGTAATCATTAAGAAGTGGTTACAAAAAATAATGAATGAGGTAAAAACAATGGTAGAATTGAAAAAAGAAGCAGTAAAAGACGTAACATCATTGACAAAAGCAGCACCAGTAGCATTGGCAAAAACAAAGGAAGTCTTGAACCAAGCTGTTGCTGATTTGTACGTAGCCCACGTTGCTTTGCACCAAGTACACTGGTACATGCGTGGTCGTGGTTTCCTTGTATGGCATCCAAAAATGGATGAGTATATGGAAGCTCTTGACGGTCAATTGGATGAAATCAGCGAACGCTTGATTACACTTGGTGGTAGCCCATTCTCTACATTGACAGAATTCCTTCAAAACAGTGAAATCGAAGAAGAAGCTGGTGAATACCGCAATGTTGAAGAAAGCTTGGAACGTGTCCTTGTTATCTACCGTTACTTATCAGAACTCTTCCAAAAAGGTTTGGATGTCACTGATGAAGAAGGTGACGATGTGACAAATGGTATCTTTGCAGATGCTAAAACTGAAACAGACAAAACAATCTGGATGCTTGCAGCAGAACTTGGACAAGCACCTGGTTTGTAAGAAACAATATTAACATATATAAATCTGTAGGGAATTTCTTACAGATTTTTTCTATTCTGTAAGCTATTCCAAACCAGTCTTTTTTTGAGTTTTTTGATAAAATAGTACTATCAGTGAAAAGGATGGAAGCATGACTAAGAAAATCGTAGCTATTTGGGCCCAGGATGAAGATGGTGTGATTGGGAAGGGCAATCGTCTGCCTTGGCATTTGCCAGCAGAATTGCAACACTTCAAAGCAACAACTCTGAATCATGCCATCTTGATGGGGCGTATGACCTTTGATGGGATGGGGCGTCGCTTGCTTCCAAAACGGGAAACCTTGATTTTGACACGTAACCCAGAAGAAAAGATGGATGGTGTTACTACTTTTTATGATGTTCAGTCTGTCTTGGACTGGTATCAGGCTCAAGAAAAGAATCTCTATATTATTGGTGGGAAGCAAATTTTTCAGGCTTTTGAACCCTACCTTGATGAAGTGATTGTGACTCAAATTCATGCTCGGGTGGAAGGAGATACCTACTTTCCTGAAGAGTTTGACTTGTCTCTTTTTGAGACGGTTTCAAGCAAATTTTACGCTAAAGATGAGAAAAATCCTTATGATTTTACCATCCAATACTGCAAGAGAAAGGAAGTCTAATGGAACGTAGTATATTTGGTTTTTTCACAGCCATGCTGTGTTTGGTCTGCTTGCTTGCAGGAGCACAGGCTTTTCGTAAAAAGCGTTATGGACTTTCTGTCCTGCTCTGGTTAAATGCCTTTACCAATTTGGTCAATAGTATCCATGCTTTTTACATGACCTTATTTTAGATAGAATGACAGTATAGAATAGAACGGAAGGAAATCATGCCTACAACTAGGAATAATGATATGATGGTTTATTGCTCATTTTGTGGCAAAAGCCAAGAAGAAGTACAAAAAATAATCGCTGGGAACAACGCCTTTATCTGTAATGAATGTGTGGAGTTGGCTCAGGAAATCATTCGAGAGGAGTTGGCGGAAGAAGTCTTGGCAGACTTGTCTGAAGTTCCAAAACCAATCGAACTCCTCCACATCTTGAATCACTATGTAATCGGTCAAGATCGTGCCAAACGTGCCTTAGCAGTGGCGGTTTACAACCACTACAAACGCATCAATTTCCACGATACGCGTGAAGAGTCAGAAGATGTGGATTTGCAGAAGTCAAACATCTTGATGATTGGCCCAACTGGTTCAGGGAAAACTTTCCTTGCCCAGACCTTGGCTAAGAGCTTGAATGTGCCTTTTGCGATTGCGGATGCGACAGCTCTTACTGAGGCTGGTTATGTGGGTGAGGATGTGGAAAATATCCTCCTCAAACTCCTGCAGGCTGCTGACTTTAACATTGAACGTGCAGAGCGTGGGATTATCTATGTGGATGAAATTGACAAGATTGCCAAGAAGAGTGAGAACGTGTCTATCACACGTGATGTTTCTGGTGAAGGGGTGCAACAAGCCCTTCTCAAGATTATCGAGGGAACTGTTGCTAGCGTACCGCCTCAAGGTGGACGCAAGCATCCACAACAAGAGATGATTCAAGTGGATACTAAAAATATCCTCTTCATCGTGGGTGGTGCCTTTGATGGTATTGAAGAAATTGTCAAACAACGTCTGGGTGAAAAAGTCATCGGATTTGGTCAAAATAATAAAGCGATTGACGAAAACAGCTCTTACATGCAGGAAATCATCGCAGAAGATATTCAAAAATTTGGTATTATCCCTGAATTGATTGGACGCTTGCCTGTCTTTGCTGCTCTTGAGCAATTGACAGTGGATGACTTGGTTCGTATCTTGAAAGAGCCAAGAAATGCCTTGGTCAAACAGTACCAAACCTTGCTTTCTTATGATGATGTCGAGTTGGAATTTGACGACGAAGCCCTTCAAGAGATTGCCAATAAGGCCATCGAACGCAAAACTGGTGCGCGTGGTCTTCGCTCGATCATCGAAGAAACCATGCTAGATATCATGTTTGAAGTACCGAGTCAGGAGAATGTGAAATTGGTCCGCATCACAAAAGAAGCTGTCGATGGAACGGATAAACCAATCCTAGAAACAGCCTAGAGGTGACTATGGAACTTAATACACACAATGCTGAAATCTTGCTCAGTGCGGCTAATAAGTCTCACTATCCGCAGGATAAACTGCCAGAGATTGCTCTAGCAGGGCGTTCAAATGTTGGTAAATCTAGCTTTATCAATACCATGCTGAACCGTAAGAATCTAGCCCGAACATCAGGTAAACCTGGTAAAACCCAGCTTCTCAACTTCTTTAATATCGATGATAAGATGCGCTTTGTGGATGTGCCTGGTTATGGCTATGCCCGTGTTTCTAAAAAGGAACGTGAAAAGTGGGGGCGCATGATTGAGGAGTATCTAACGACTCGGGAAAATCTTCGTGCAGTGGTCAGTCTAGTTGACCTTCGTCATGACCCGTCAGCAGATGATGTGCAGATGTACGAATTTCTCAAGTATTATGAGATTCCGGTTATTATCGTTGCGACCAAGGCGGACAAGATTCCTCGTGGTAAATGGAACAAGCACGAATCAGCAATCAAAAAGAAATTAAACTTTGACCCAAGTGACGACTTTATCCTCTTTTCATCTGTCAGCAAGGAAGGGATGGATGAGGCTTGGGATGCAATCTTAGAAAAATTGTGAGGAAAAGAAAATGGCAAAAACAATTCATACAGACAAAGCTCCAAAGGCTATCGGACCCTATGTTCAAGGAAAAATCGTTGGCAACCTTTTGTTTGCTAGTGGTCAAGTTCCTCTCTCTCCTGAAACTGGGGAAATCGTTGGAGAAACGATCCAAGAACAGACAGAACAAGTCTTAAAAAACATCGGTGCTATTTTGGCAGAAGCAGGAACAGACTTTGACCATGTTGTCAAAACAACTTGCTTCTTGAGCGATATGAACGACTTTGTTCCTTTTAACGAGGTTTACCAAACGGCCTTTAAAGAGGAATTTCCAGCTCGTTCAGCTGTGGAGGTAGCTCGTCTTCCTCGTGATGTAAAAGTCGAAATTGAAGTCATCGCAGAGATTGGATAAGCTAGTTGAAGTTTGGTGTTGCCAAACTTCTTTTGATATGAGGAGAAAAAGATGACAAAGAAACAACTTCACTTGGTGATTGTGACAGGAATGAGTGGTGCAGGGAAAACAGTTGCCATTCAGTCCTTCGAGGATTTAGGTTATTTTACTATTGATAATATGCCGCCAGCTCTCTTGGCTAAGTTTTTGCAGTTGGTTGAAACAAAGGAAGACGACCATAAGTTGGCCTTGGTAGTAGATATGCGTAGCCGTTCTTTCTTTTCAGAGATTCAAGCTGTTTTGGATGAGTTGGAAAACAAGGAAGAACTGGACTTCAAAATTCTCTTTTTGGATGCAGCTGATAAAGAATTGGTCGCTCGTTACAAGGAAACCAGACGGAGTCACCCACTAGCTGCAGATGGACGGATTTTGGATGGCATCAAGCTAGAACGTGAGCTTTTGGCGCCTTTGAAAAATATGAGCCAAAATGTGGTGGATACGACTGAACTTACTCCTCGTGAGCTGCGTAAAACCCTTGCAGAGCAGTTTTCAGATCAAGAGCAAGCCCAGTCTTTCCGTATCGAAGTCATGTCTTTTGGCTTTAAATATGGAATCCCAATTGATGCAGACTTGGTCTTTGATGTCCGTTTCTTGCCAAATCCTTATTATCTACCAGAACTGCGTAATCAAACGGGTGTGGATGAACCAGTTTATGACTATGTCATGAATCATCCTGAGTCAGAAGATTTTTATCAACATTTGTTGGCCTTGATTGAGCCGATTTTGCCAAGTTACCAAAAGGAAGGTAAGTCTGTTTTGACTATTGCCATGGGTTGTACGGGTGGGCAACACCGTAGTGTGGCCTTTGCTAAACGCTTGGCGCAGGACTTATCCAAGAATTGGCCTGTTAATGAAGGGCATCGCGATAAAGACCGAAGAAAGGAAACGGTAAACCGTTCATGAGAAAACCAAAGATAACGGTGATTGGTGGAGGGACTGGGATCCCCGTCATTCTAAAAAGTCTGCGGGAAAAAGATGTGGAAATCGCTGCTATCGTAACGGTGGCGGATGATGGTGGTTCTTCAGGTGAACTCAGAAAAAATATGCAGCAGTTGACACCGCCAGGTGATCTTCGCAATGTCCTTGTGGCCATGTCGGATATGCCTAAGTTTTATGAGAAAGTCTTTCAGTATCGCTTTTCTGAAGATGCTGGAGCCTTTGCTGGCCATCCATTGGGAAATCTCATTATCGCTGGCCTGTCAGAAATGCAGGGTTCGACCTATAATGCCATGCAGTTGCTGAGCAAATTTTTCCATACCACTGGGAAGATTTATCCTTCCAGTGACCATCCCTTGACCCTTCATGCAGTCTTTCAGGATGGGACAGAAGTGGCTGGAGAGAGCCATATTGCAGACCATCCAGGCATGATTGACCATGTCTATGTGACCAATACCCTCAACGATGATACGCCTCTGGCTAGCCGTCGAGTAGTGCAGACCATTCTTGAAAGTGACATGATTGTCCTTGGACCTGGTTCCCTCTTTACCTCTATTTTACCTAATATCGTGATTAAGGAAATCGGGCAGGCGCTTTTGGAAACCAAGGCAGAAATCGCCTATGTCTGCAATATTATGACCCAACGTGGGGAGACAGAACACTTTACAGATAGTGATCACGTGGAAGTCTTGCATCGTCATCTTGGCCGACCTTTTATCGATACTGTCTTAGTGAATATTGAAAAAGTGCCTCAGGAATACATGAATTCCAACCGTTTTGATGAATATTTGGTGCAGGTGGAACATGACTTTGCTGGTCTTGGTAAGCAAGTTCCACGCGTGATTTCATCTAACTTCCTTCGCCTGGAAAATGGGGGTGCCTTCCACGATGGGGATTTGCTTGTGGACGAATTGATGCGGATTATACAGGTGAGAAAATGAGTTTCACAGTAGCAGTCAAAGAAGAAATCCTAGGTCAGCACCATCTAAGCCGACATGAATTATCTGCCATTATCAAGATGTCTGGTAGCATCGGTCTCTCGACTTCGGGTTTGACCTTGTCTGTCGTGACAGAAAATGCCAAACTGGCTCGTCACCTCTATGAGTCCTTTCTCCATTTCTACGAAATCAAATCAGAAATTCGTCACCACCAACGGAGCAATCTTCGCAAGAATCGGGTCTATACTGTTTTTACAGATGAAAAGGTGCAGGACTTGTTGAGTGATTTGCACTTGGCCGACTCTTTCTTTGGTTTGGAAACAGGTATTGATGAGGCGATTTTATCGGATGAGGAAGCAGGTCGTGCTTATCTTTGTGGTGCCTTCTTGGCAAATGGCAGCATTCGTGACCCTGAATCGGGTAAGTACCAGTTGGAAATTAGTTCTGTTTATCTGGACCACGCGCAAGGGCTTGCCTCTCTTCTTCAGCAGTTCTTGCTGGATGCCAAGGTGCTTGAGCGCAAGAAGGGGGCTGTGACCTATCTCCAGCGAGCCGAAGATATTATGGACTTCTTGATTGTCATCGGAGCCATGCAGGCGCGTGATGATTTTGAGCGGGTTAAGATTTTGCGAGAAACCCGTAATGATCTCAATCGGGCCAACAATGCCGAAACAGCCAATATCGCTCGGACAGTTTCTGCCAGCATGAAGACCATCAACAATATTAGCAAAATCAAAGATATCATGGGCTTAGAAAATCTGCCAGTGGATTTGCAGGAAGTAGCGCAGTTGCGGATTCAGCACCCAGATTACTCTATCCAGCAGTTAGCAGATAGCCTCAGCACCCCTCTGACCAAAAGTGGTGTCAACCACAGACTCAGAAAAATCAATAAGATAGCCGATGAGTTATAAAGATATAAAACACCTCTTTCTTGACAATTAAATAGAGTATGTGAGATAATAAAGGGGAATTGAGAAGTTCTAGCATTTTAGTGCTAACAGAAATCCCCTCGGTACTGCAATACCGAGGGGATTTTTTTCTGGGTTAGATAGCACTAACCAGGAAGGTTACTTGTCGAAGTGATTGTCTAACCAACGAGTCACCAGCCATGAGATGATACTCTCGATGACTGCGATAAGTACTATTTTGAGAAGTTCTAGCATCTGTAATACCTCCTTTTCCAAGGCGTATTGTTAGTGCCGTCCCTATTATATCACATGTTTTATCAGTTTGATAGGCATTTTTATTTTTGTTAAAGAAGGGGGAAATATGAGCTAACAAGATAGCCGATGAACTATAAAACCACGAATCGTAGGACTCGTGGTTCTTTTTTATAAACTAGTAGAGTGTTTTGGTTGTACTTTTTGCTCAGGGTCGATGTAGTTGATGGCGTTGTTAACAGCGGTTGGTGCTTCTCCAAGCCCTGTTGCAATCAGATCAATTTTTCCGTCATAGTAGCAGCAGTCACCGATAGCATAAATACCTGCTTGGCTGGATTCTTGTTTGCTGTTGACAATAATCTTGTGGCGGTTGAGGTCAAGACCCCAGTTTTTGAGGTTACCGACAGAAGATTTGAAACCATAGTTGACAAAGAGGTGGTCTAGGTCAATCGTTTCTGTTTCATCAGATTTAACTTTTGTGATTTCAAGTTTATCAAGCGTTTTTCCATCTCCAAGGAGTTGGCTAGGGATGAATGGTGTCTTGATGGTCACAGATGATTCTTGCAAGGCTTGGACACTGTGTTCCAAGGAACGGAAATTATCTCTGCGGTGGACAAGGGTAGTTGGCGCAATTTTTTCAAAAGCTAGAGCCCAATCAACAGCCGAGTCTCCTCCACCAAGAATCGTCACTTTCTTACCAGCATATTGCTGGATGTTAGAAACGTGGTAGTGGATATTTTCATAGCCCTCAACGCCTTCTAGTTCCAGCGGACGTGGTTTAAAGGCACCGCCACCCATAGCGATGATGACTGTTTTAGACAGGTGACTTCCTTTAGAAGTTGAAATGGCAAAGCCTTCTTCTTGTTTTTCAATCTCAAGAACTGTTTCATTGAGATGGATAGGGGTATCAAATCCATTTAGTTGTTCAATCAAGTGGTTAGTCAACTCTTCTCCAGTCAGATTTGGGAAACCTGGGACGTCTAGGATTTCCTTTTCAGGATAGAGAATAGCAGGTTGTCCACCTAGCTGGGGAAGAGAGTCGATGATTTGGACCTTGGCTTGGCGTAGGTGGGCATAGAAGGCTGCAAAAAGCCCGACGGGACCACCACCTACAATGGTAATATCATAGAGTTGAGACATGGTTTCTCCTTTGTTTTTTCTAGTCAGTTTATTTTATCATATTTTTTCTTTAATTTAAAATGAAGTAGGATAGGGAAAAAAATGCCAGAAAAATGGTATAATAGAAAGGAACGTGTTTGGACAGAGAGGAGACAGCAGATGAACTTTCAACAATTATCCAACCTGCAATATTGGACTAGCTTGTTTTCTAGTCCTTGGAGTATTGCCATCAATGTGTTTGATATTTTGATTGTGGCCTATATTTTATATCGTTTTACAAAAGCGATAGCTGGCACCAAGATTATGATTTTGGTGCGTGGGGTCGTGATCTTTGTATTAGCCCAGGTTGTGGCCAATATCCTTGGTTTAACAACGATTTCTTGGTTGATTAATCAGATTATCACCTATGGGGTTATTGCTGCGGTTGTTATCTTCTCTCCAGAGATTCGGACTGGTTTGGAACGCTTGGGAAGGGCGACAGATTTCTTTTCTACTGCTCAAATTAGTGCAGAGGAGCAAATGATTCGTGCCTTTGTCAAGTCGGTTGAATATATGAGCCCTCGTAAGATTGGCGCTCTAGTCGCCATACAACGAGTTCGGACCTTGCAAGAATACATTGCGACAGGGATTCCCTTGGATGCCAATATTTCAGCTGAACTCCTTATTAATATCTTTATCCCCAACACTCCTTTACATGATGGTGCTGTGATTATCAGAGAAAATCGGATTGCAGTCACCTCTGCCTATCTACCCTTAACAGAAAGGACAGGGATTTCCAAGGAATTTGGAACCAGACACCGGGCGGCTATCGGTTTATCAGAAGTGTCAGATGCCTTGACCTTTATCGTCTCAGAGGAAACAGGTGGCATTTCTATTACCTATAACGGTGTTTTCAAGCATGACTTGACGATTGAAGAATTTGAAGCAGAGCTAAGAAGAATTCTTTTGCCAGCCGTTGAGGAAAAAGTCAGTTTCAGGGACCGTTTGCTAGGAGGTTGGAAAAATGAGAAAAAATAGCTTATATATTATCTCATCTCTCTTTTTTGCTTGTGTCTTATTCATCTATGCAACATCGACTAATTTTCAAAATAGCAATACCGCAAGGCAGGTCAAATCAGAAACCTATACCAATACGATAACGAACGTTCCTATCGATATTCACTATGATGATGACCAGTATTTCATTAGCGGATTTGCATCAGAAGTTTCAGTGGTATTAACCGGAGCTAATCGTGTGACCTTGGCCAGCGAAATGCAGGAGAGCACTCGTAAGTTTAAGGTAACTGCTGATTTAACGGATGCCAGTGTTGGAACGATTGAAGTTCCCTTGAATATTGAAAATCTTCCAAGCGGATTGACCGCTGTGGCAACGCCACAAAAGATCACAGTGAAAGTTGGGAAGAAGGTTAAGCGAGATGGGATGATTGTTGTGCCACAAGTTGACCAAAGCCAGATTGATCCCAAGCTACAAATTGATAGTGTAACCGTGTCAAACGAACGAGTTTCTGTCACAACTGACCAAGAAACACTAGCTAAAATCGATCGGATTATTGCACTTTTACCAACCAGCGAACGCATAACAGGTAATTACAGTGGTTCAGTACCTTTGCAGGCAATCGACCGCAATGGGGTTGTCTTACCAGTAGTTATCACTCCGTTTGACACAACAATGAAGGTCACTACAAAGCCTGTGACACCAAGTTCAAGCACATTAAATTCAACTACAAGTAGTTCGTCGGAGACATCCTCGTCAACGAAAGCAACTAGTTCAAAAACAAATTAAAAATAGAAAAAGGATTTTATAAAAATGGGTAAATATTTTGGGACTGATGGAGTCCGTGGAGAAGCTAACGTAGAACTAACGCCAGAATTGGCCTTTAAGCTAGGACGTTTTGGAGGCTATGTTCTTAGCCAACATGAAACGGAAGCACCGAAAGTTTTTGTAGGACGTGATACACGTATTTCTGGGGAAATGCTAGAATCAGCCTTGGTGGCAGGTCTCCTCTCAGTAGGGATTCACGTCTACAAACTTGGTGTCCTTGCAACACCAGCAGTAGCTTACTTGGTAAAAACTGAAGGAGCCAGTGCTGGTGTCATGATTTCTGCTAGCCACAATCCAGCCCTTGATAATGGAATTAAGTTCTTTGGCGGTGATGGCTTCAAACTAGATGATGAAAAAGAAGCAGAAATTGAAGCCTTGTTAGATGCTGCAGAAGACATTCTTCCTCGTCCAAGTGCAGAAGGCTTGGGAACCTTGGTAGATTATCCAGAAGGCTTGCGTAAGTATGAGGGCTACCTTGTTTCAACTGGAACTCCTCTTGATGGAATGAAGGTTGCCTTGGATACAGCTAATGGTGCCGCTTCTACAAGTGCCCGTCAAATCTTTGCAGACCTTGGAGCTCAATTGACTGTTATAGGGGAAACACCAGATGGTCTTAACATCAACCTTAATGTTGGTTCAACCCACCCAGAAACCCTTCAAGAAGTGGTCAAAGAAAGCGGCTCAGCTATTGGTTTGGCCTTTGACGGAGACAGTGACCGCTTGATTGCTGTTGATGAAAATGGTGAGATCGTTGATGGTGACAAAATCATGTACATCATCGGGAAATACCTTTCTGAAAAAGGACAATTGGCGCAAAATACAATTGTGACAACTGTTATGTCCAACCTTGGCTTCCACAAGGCCTTGGACCGTGAAGGCATTAACAAGGCAGTCACTGCAGTTGGCGACCGCTACGTTGTTGAAGAAATGAGAAAATCAGGCTACAACCTCGGTGGTGAACAGTCTGGTCACGTCATCTTGATGGATTACAATACCACAGGTGATGGTCAATTGTCTGCCGTCCAATTGACTAAAATCATGAAGGAAAGTGGTAAGAGTTTGTCAGACTTGGCAGCAGAAGTAACCATCTATCCACAAAAATTAGTCAATATCCGAGTGGAAAATGCCATGAAGGAAAAGGCTATGGAAGTGCCAGCTATTAAGGCTATCATCGAGAAGATGGAAGAAGAAATGGCAGGGAATGGCCGTATCCTTGTTCGCCCAAGTGGAACAGAGCCCCTCTTGCGTGTTATGGCAGAAGCGCCTACAACAGAAGAAGTAGACTACTATGTTGATACTATCGCAGATGTAGTTCGAGCTGAAATTGGGATTGACTAAATCCTAGAAAACTAGATGAAAATAAAAAATTATGGTACAATAGCTTATAATATTGTAGCCGAGGGAGAAAGACATGAATCTTAAACGTGAACAAGAATTTGTCAGTCAGTATCATTTTGATGCGCGTAATTTTGAATGGGAAAATGAAAATGGAACTCCTGAAACTAAGGTGGATGTGAACTTCCAATTACTCCAACATGACCAAGAAAATCAAGTGACATCTTTAGTGGTTGTCTTAAGTTTTATGATTGTCTTTGACAAATTTGTTATCAGTGGAACGATTTCCCAAGTTAACCATGTGGAAGGTCGTATTGTCAATGAACCAAGTGAGTTTAATCAAGAGGAAGTTGAAACTTTGGCTCGTCCATGTTTGAACATGCTCAACCGTTTGACTTACGAAGTAACTGAAATTGCATTAGACTTACCAGGAATCAATTTGGAGTTCTAATATGAAATTAGCTGTTATCACAGATTCCTCTGCCTATCTCAGTGCAGATACCTTGCAAAGAGAAGATTTATTTGTCTTGGATATTCCTGTCAATATTGATGGTGAGGAGTATGTCGAAGGCATCAATCTGACTGCTGAGGAATTTTACCAAAAAATGGCTCAGGCTTCTGAATTGCCTAAGACCAGTCAACCAAGTATTGCCAAGTTAGATGAGATTCTAACTTCGCTCAAAGAACAAGGCTATACCCATGCTTTAGGGCTTTTCCTATCTTCTGGAATTTCAGGTTTTTACCAAAATATCCAGTACATGGTCGATGATTATGAGGGCTTAATTATTGCTTTCCCAGACACTTTGATTACAAGTGCTCCTCTGGGGATCATGGTTGAAAATGTCTTTAACTGGAAAGACCAGGGCGATGATTTTGCCATCATTCAGGATAAGTTAGCTATACAAATTAGTCACACATCTGCTTTCATCATGGTGGATGACTTGGACCACTTGGTGAAAGGGGGACGCCTTTCAAATGGAGCTGCGATTTTGGGCAATCTGCTAAGCATTAAACCAATCCTCTATTTCAACGACCAAGGTGTGATTGAAGTGTACGAAAAAGTTCGTACTGAAAAGAAAGCAACCAAGCGTTTAATTGAGATTATCAAGGAAGCCACAGCTTCAGGCCAATACCGTATCATTGTCATTCACGGAAATGCTCCTGAAAAGGCTGAAGAATTGCGTCAGCACTTACTTGAATCTGGAGTGGGTACGGATATTTCACTTGCTACATTTGGTAGTGTTATTGGGACCCACCTAGGAGCAGGAAGTATTGCTCTAGGTTATATTCCAGTGATTTAGTTGACGCTTCTAGGCTAGTTAAGAAATCTTGTATCATAGCAATTGAACATGGACTATCTGCCTCATGAAAAAAGATGATTGTCTTGCCCTTCATGGAAAGTCAGCGACATTCCCTATTTTTCATGGGTAGCTAAGGTCCTTTGTATCTTGATAATTGAACACGCCTGGAACCCTATGTGAAAAAGATAGTTCTTCCAAGGAGTATTTACTCCTTGATCAGAACTCCTATTTTCACTTTGTGTTCTTACAGGCTTTGTATCTTAGACAGGAGTAGAGATGAGTATTCGAGTAATTATTGCTGGTTTTAAGGGAAAGATGGGCCAGGCTGCTTGTCAGATGGTCTTGGCTGATCCAGACTTGGACTTGGTAGCAGTTTTGGATCCCTTTGAGTCTGAATCAGAATGGCAGGGAATTCCTGTTTTCAAGGATAAGGCTGATTTAGCAGGCTTTGAAGCGGATGTCTGGGTAGACTTTACTACACCAGCTGTTGCCTATGAAAATACACGCTTTGCTCTTGAAAATGGCTTTGCTCCAGTAGTTGGAACAACAGGTTTCACGAGTGAAGAAATTGTAGAGCTAAAATCATTTTCTCGTGCCCAAGATTTGGGTGGCTTGATCGCTCCTAACTTTGCCTTGGGTGCTGTCTTGCTTATGCAATTTGCGACGCAGGCTGCCAAATATTTCCCAAATGTGGAGATTATCGAGCTCCATCATGACAAGAAAAAGGATGCTCCGAGTGGAACAGCTATTAAAACAGCTGAGTTAATGGCAGAAGTTCGAGAGTCTATTCAGCAAGGTGCGCCTGATGAGGAAGAATTGATTGCAGGTGCCCGTGGTGCTGACTTTGATGGCATGCGGATTCACTCAGTTCGTTTGCCAGGCTTGGTAGCTCATCAGGAAGTCATCTTTGGCAATCAGGGAGAAGGATTGACCCTCCGTCATGACTCCTATGATCGCAGCTCCTTCATGACAGGGGTGAATTTGGGAATTAAAGAAGTTGTCAAGCGTCATGAGCTTGTCTATGGATTAGAACACTTATTATGAGATTAACGCAAATGCCTTCTGAATTTCAGAAGGCTTTACCAGTATTAGAAAAAATTAAAGAAGCAGGTTTTGAAGCCTATTTTGTTGGGGGCTCTGTGCGAGATGCCCTCCTCAATCGCCCTATCCATGATGTGGATATTGCGACGTCTTCCTATCCAGAAGAGACCAAGCAGATTTTTCCGCGAACAGCCGATATCGGAATCGAGCATGGAACTGTCTTGGTCTTAGATGGGGATGAGGAGTATGAGGTAACTACTTTTCGGACAGAAGATGTCTATGTGGACTACCGTAGACCTAGTGCGGTTTCTTTTGTTCGCTCGCTAGAAGAAGACCTTAAGCGCCGTGATTTCACAGTCAACGCCTTTGCCTTGGATGAGACAGGAGAAATCGTTGACTTGTTCCATGGTTTAGACGATTTGGAAAATCAAGTCTTGAGGGCGGTTGGAGTGGCAAGTGAGCGTTTCAACGAAGATGCTTTGCGGATTATGCGTGGTTTTCGTTTTCAGGCTAGTCTTGGATTTGAGCTTGAGTCAGAAACATTTAAAGCTATGAAGACTTTGACGCCACTTTTGGAGAAAATTTCTGTGGAGCGTACCTTCGTTGAGTTTGATAAACTCTTGCTGGCTCCATTTTGGAGAAGGGGCTTGGCTTCCATGATTGAGAGTCAAGCTTATGACTATCTTCCTGATATGGCATCTAGTCAGGATAAGCTCAACAGACTGTTTGATTTGGAGACTGATTTCACCTTTGAATCCTCTGAACAAGCCTGGGCGGCTTTACTGTGGGCTTTGGAGATTGAAAATGCGCAGCCCTTTTTGAAAGCTTGGAAGACCTCACGTCAGTTTGCCAAGCAAGTTCAGGATTTGCTGACTATTTTGGCTCTGCGTGAAAAGGGAGAATTGAGCAAGCGCGATTGTTATCGCTTTGACTTGGATTTACTTTTACAGGCTGAAAATCTTCGTCAGGCTCAAGGAAAAGAAGTCAACCCACAAGCCATCACAGAAACCTATCAGAGTTTGACCATTTATGACAAGAAAGAAATCCAAATCAACGGTGGTATTTTGATCAAGGAATATGGCTATCAGCCGGGACCAGACTTGGGAGATATTTTAACAGAGATTGAGTATGCCATTGTCGATGGAGAATTGGAAAATGACCGTCAAGCCATTCATGCTTATCTAAGGGAGAAAAAATGAGTGATTTTATTGTTGAAAAACTAAGTAAATCCGTCGGTGACAAGACCGTCTTTAAGGATATTTCCTTTATTATCCATGACCTAGACAGAATTGGTCTGATTGGTGTCAATGGAACGGGGAAGACTACCCTTTTGGATGTCCTTTCTGGTGTTTCTGGCTTTGATGGGGATGTCAGTCCTTTTTCAGCAAAGAACGATTACCAGATTGGTTACTTGACTCAAGATCCTGATTTTGATGATAACAAGACGGTCTTGGATACGGTTCTATCTAGCGACCTCAAGGAAATCCAGCTCATTCGTGAGTATGAACTCCTCATGCTTAACTATAGTGAGGACAAGCAGGCTCGTTTGGAACGGGTCATGGCAGAAATGGACTCTCTCCAAGCTTGGGAAATCGAGAGTCAGGTCAAGACCGTTCTCAGCAAGCTGGGGATTCAGGACTTATCTACTCCTGTTGGGGAATTGTCAGGTGGTCTAAGAAGACGAGTCCAGTTGGCGCAAGTTTTACTTGGCAACCACGACCTCTTGCTTTTGGATGAGCCGACCAACCATCTGGATATTGCGACTATTGAGTGGCTGACCCTCTTTTTGAAAAATTCCAAGAAAACTGTTCTCTTTATCACTCATGATCGTTATTTCCTAGATGCGCTTTCGACGCGAATTTTCGAGTTAGACCGAGCAGGTTTGGCAGAGTATCAGGGGAATTATCAGGACTATGTTCGCCTTAAGGCGGAACAGGACGAGCGCGATGCGGCTCTTCTTCACAAAAAAGAGCAACTCTATAAGCAAGAATTGGCCTGGATGCGCAGACAACCGCAGGCGCGTGCGACCAAGCAGCAGGCTCGTATCAATCGTTTCCACGACCTGAAAAAGGAAGTTTCAGGCGGTGTTGTTGAGACAGATTTGACTATGAACTTTGAAACCAGTCGGATTGGGAAGAAAGTCATCGAGTTTCAGGATGTTTCCTTTGCCTATGAAAACAAGCCCATTTTGCAAGATTTTAATCTCTTGGTGCAGGCCAAAGATCGTATTGGAATTGTTGGGGACAACGGTGTTGGGAAATCAACTCTCCTTAACTTGATTGCAGGAAGTCTTGAGCCGACAGCAGGTCAAGTTGTGATAGGGGAAACTGTTCGCATCGCCTATTTCTCTCAGCAAATTGAAGGTTTAGATGAAAGTAAGCGGGTTATCAATTACCTGCAGGAAGTGGCAGAAGAGGTTAAGACTAGCGGTGGTACTACAACTTCCATTGCAGAGTTGCTGGAGCAGTTCCTTTTCCCACGTTCGACGCATGGAACCTTGATTGAGAAATTGTCTGGGGGAGAGAAAAAACGTCTTTATCTTCTCAAACTGCTCTTGGAAAAACCAAATGTTCTCCTTTTAGACGAGCCAACCAATGATTTGGATATTGCAACCTTGACAGTTTTGGAGAATTTCTTGCAGAGCTTTGCGGGACCTGTTTTGACGGTTAGTCACGACCGCTATTTCTTGGATAAGGTAGCGACCAAGATTCTCGCTTTTGAAGATGGCAAGATTCGTCCTTTCTTTGGTCATTACACCGACTATCTTGATGAAAAAGCCTTTGAAACTGAGATGGCCAATCAAGTGCAAAAGGCTGAAAAGGAGAAAGTGGTCAAGGTTCGTGAAGACAAGAAACGCATGACCTACCAAGAAAAGCAGGAGTGGGCAAGCATTGAAGGCGATATTGAAGCCTTGGAAAATCGTATCGCTGCTATTGAAGAGGAGATGCAGGCAAATGGCTCTGACTTTGGTAAGCTGGCTACTCTCCAAAAAGAACTAGATGAGAAAAACGAAGCACTCCTTGAAAAATACGAACGCTATGAATATCTCAGTGACTTTGATAGCTAGAAGAATAGAAAAATCCCGTCTCATGACAGGATTTCTCTATTCTTTTTTGGTTTCTTGATGAAAGATATTTTGCCAGGTTTCGTGGCGACGCCAGATACTGGTATGGACGATACCATCTAACTCATAGCAGATGAGTTTGGTCTTTTGACTGATGGAAGTGATTTGAATGTCCTTGATAGCAGAATTCAACTCTTTTTCAGCTTTATAGGCCTCTTTATCCATCTGCTCTCCATCTTGGCGAATATAGACAAAATCGTCAGCCAAGAGTTCTTCCAGTTGATTTCCTTGGTCAATCAATTGTTCACGCATGAGCAATTTTTTGTAGACATTGTCTAAAATTTCATCTTCAGGAATAGGTGCTGGCTCGATATGGACATCGGTATCAAAGACGCCAAAACGTTCCTCCAGCATAGACTCGACCTGATCTGCAATCTCGTGGCTCTCATAAACAGACAAGTCAGGATTCATTTCTAGCGTAATATCCAGGTAGATGTTGCTACCGTAGGTACGACCTCTTTGCGACTTAACCTTACTGATTTTGGGAATTTCCATGATGGCCTTTTGATAGTCCTCAAGCAGACGGTCATCAAAGCCATCTGAAAGACTAAAGGAAGACTCGATAAAGATATCATAGGCAGTTTTCAAGATAAAGAAAGTGATGATGATAGCGACCAGTTTATCCACAATGGGATAATTGAAACTGCTGGCTAGGATGGCAATGGTAGTTCCAAGTGAGGTAACAGCATCAGAAAGATTGTCCTTGGCGGCAGTCTTCAGTGCCTTGGAGTTGGATTTCTTACTGAGGCGAGTATTGTAGAGATAAACTAGAAACATAATCGCTGCAGAAATGATTCCCAGAGTTGCACCCAGAGGATCAATGACCGTTTCTTCACGACTGAGAATCTTTTGAATGGTATCCCTTAGTACATCAAAGCCAACATAGAACATGATGATGGAAGTAATCAAGCTTGCCAAATCTTCAATCTTCCAATGACCAAAACGGTGGTCACGGTCTGCAGGTTGGCGCGCCATCCGAATCCCAATCAAGAGGGCAACATTCCCAATGATGTCCGAGACGTTGTTGAAACCATCGGCTACCAAACTGGATGAATGGAGGAGGTGGCCAGTTGCTAATTTTGCTGCAGATAGGAGCAGGTAGGTCGAAATACTGATAATAGCCCCACGTTCAGCCAACTTTAGATTTGAAATAGATTGCTTCATTCAACTTCCTTTCTAGTCACATAGCATTCTACCATTATACTGGTTTTCAAGGGAAAATTCAAATAACTAAGAAGTGATTAGAAATTGATCTCATAAATACTTTTGTTTTAATTAGAAAAATATGATAGACTTAATAATGGAAGAATAAATTGAAAAAAGAGGTAATAATATGAAAAATGAGAAAATGACTGCTTTCGGTTTCTCATTATTTTTAGGAATCATAACCTGGTTTACATTAGCGACAAGTGTTCGTAAAGGTTTACCCTTATTAGACGCAAGTATATTTGAATATTTTGGCTATGCAATGAGTCATGGACAGAGAATGTATTTAGATTTATTTGATCATAAGGGACCGGTGATTTTCTTGATTAACTATTTGGGATATAGTTTCGGAGCTTCTTTAGGAATTAAAATATTATACCTTGTTAGTCTGATAGTTTTTTTCTACATTGGATATTATATTTCGAGACTTTTTACAGGTATAAGAAATTCATTTGTTGTTCTTGTGATTACTTTTATAATTTTTGAATCTTTTTTTGAAGGCGGATGGGGTTTAGAAGGTTATATATTGCCTTGTTTAACTTATTCACTTTATATTTTTTTAAAATATTTTTTAGAAGATAAAATTAATAAATATGAAATAATATTAAGTGGTTTTTCTTTTGCTGTAGTCTTGTTTACTAAGGCAAATATGATAGGAATTTGGTTAATTTTTTCGTTACTAGTTACAATAAAACTTATTTATCAAAAACAATTCTCCATATTCTTAAAGTATATTGCTCTCTTTATAACTGGAAGTGCTTTATTTATTGTCCCATTGTGTTGTTTTTTATGGTTTCAAGGATCACTAAAAGAAATGTTCTATCAGTCAGTAGTTATGAATTTTATTTATTCCAAAGAAAGTGGCTATTTGACTGTTATGGAAATGATAAAATGGTACATGAATCAAGTTAATGTTTTACAATTAAACCTCATGATAGTTATTGCTATGATTGCAGTTTGGAAACAATATGGTATAAAAATATTGTTTTACAATGGTGCTTTTATTTTCTGTTTGATGTTAGCTTTAATTTCTAAAAGAGCTTATTTGCATTACCTGATTGTCCTTATCCCTTTGTTTATTCCTTATATTAGTGTAGCTATAAATAAATTCATGAATAAAAGTTCTCTACTATACTTTTTAATATTTACAATAGGCTTAGTTTTTATTTATTGGGGACCTATCCATGGAATAAAGGATCGAGTAACAAATCGTTCAATTGATTATTCTGTAAATGAAAAAGAAGTTGCCGACTATATACATCAACATACAAATGAGCAAGATAGAATATATAGTCACAGGCTCAATGGGATTATTTATCTTTATAGTGAGAGGTTATCTAGTACAAAATTCTTCTTTATTCCGTCTTTAAAAGATGAGACTCCAATTATTGATTCTTTCAAAGAATCATTTAAAATGAATCCTCCTAAGTACATTGTTTTTGATTCTAAGTGGGATTATGGTAGATTGACGGACTCCTTTATAAAAGAACTTATTCAAAAAAACTATCATGAGGAAAAACAAATCGATACAATGAAAATATATCAGATAAATTAGGAGAAAAAATGAAATTTTTTAACTCAAACAGATTAATTAATAGTTTAAAAATTTTTAGTAAAGATAAAAAGTATCTTGCAGAACTGAAATTATAAAATAACGATTGCTTAAGTATTCATATGATTTCCCAGAGAACTTTGAAAATCATATGAATGATGTATTTTAGACTGGGAGGATTTTATGAAAATAACTAATCAATTATATAGAAATATTTTTTCAAAGAGTATTCAGTATTTATTTATAACAACCCATTTACTCATTTTCTTACTTTGTATTTTTTATTCAATTATTTTTGATTTTTCATTATTACTTTTATACCGATTGGGATGTTCAGGAGCTATTAAAGAACGCTATTGCCCTCTCTGATAAGAATTTTTCAGAATTAAATAATTTTTATTTTTCTCGATACCCCAATAATATCTTACTAACGGTGTTTTTTTCAAAAATATTTACTTTGTTTAATGGTCTCTTAGGACAAGATTTTGCGTACGTATTTTTACTCGTGATTCAGTCGATATTAAATATACTTTCAGGATTTTTGATATTAAAGGTGACGCTCTTATTGACGAAAAGCGAAAAATATGCTTTTTTCTCATACTGGCTCTATCTTTTAATTCTCTGGATATCACCTTGGGTTGTAATTCCATATTCTGATTCAATGGGACTTATTTTTCCTATTCTAATGTATTATATATATACTCATCCTAAAATGCATTACATTCTAAAATCAGTTTTATTGAGTGCTATTGGAATTATAGGTTATTCAGTGAAACCTCAAATTGCTATAATGATTATTGCAATTATTATGGTCAGTCTCTTGACTCAAAAAATAGAAATGAAGCCTCTTATCGCTGCGATAATCGCAATATTTGTTGTGAGTTTTCCTATGTTCTTTGCCATAAATCGCATAAATTCAACTGCAGGATTCGACCTTGATTATGAGTGGGAAATGACGTACCACCATTTTATAAAGATGGGTTTAAATTCGGAGACAGATGGTGGATATTTGGCAAATGATGTTGGTAGTTCAATATCGATTGAAAATAAAGAAGAGCGAATTATTTATAATAAACAGATAATTGCACAAAGAATTAAGGACTACGGAGTTACAGGTTTGATTAACCACCAAGCTAAAAAGACTCTTAATAATTATAATGATGGAACTTTTGGTTGGGGGTTAGAAGGTAGTTTTTTTGAGAAGATCTTTCCAAATGATTCTTATGTAGCAAAGATAACTAGAAGTTTTTATTATTCTTCAGGTAAACTACATCTAATTTTTCAAGGAATCGTACAAAGTATATGGTTGAGTATTTTATTTTTAGTTTTAGGGAATGTACTGATAGGCAGAGAAAAAATGACAAGAGAATTTCTAGTATTAATGACTTCGTTAATAGGAATTTTTCTGTTTGAATCTATATTTGAATCCAGATCAAGATATTTATATACTTTTGTTCCGATATATATTGTTGCAGCTACAATGGGATTTCAACAAATGACCCAGAATTTTAAAAAAAGAGCTCTTAAATTAAAAACAGGAGTGAAAAATGAACAGAAATAATCCAATTTTATATATAGTTATTCCATGTTATAACGAAGAGCAAGTCTTACCACATACTAATCCAATGTTTGTTGAAAAAATTGAACAATTAGTAAAGAAAGAAGAAATCCATCCCCATAGTAAAATCATGTATGTAAATGATGGCAGTAAGGATCGGACTTGGGAATTGATAGAAAGTTATGCTAATTCCATTCCTTCTGTGGTTGGTGTATCACAAAGTCGTAATAGGGGGCATCAAAGTAGTGTCCTTGCAGGGATGTATGAAGCTATTCAGTTTGCTGATATTGTCATTACCATTGATGCCGATGGACAGGATGATATTAACTGCATGGATAAGATGATTTCTGAGTATAAAAGTGGTTCTGAAATTGTATATGGTGTACGTGATAACCGTGATACGGACTCTGCTTTTAAACGAATTACAGCCGAAGGTTTTTATAAAGTGCTACGCTTATTTGGAGCAGAAGTTGTTTTCAATCATGCCGACTATCGATTGGTATCAAAAAGATTTTTGCAGGAGTTAGAGAAGTTCCAAGAAGTTAATCTATTTCTTCGTGGTTTAATGCCTTTAGTTGGTTTTAAATATTCTTATGTTTCATATAAGCGCCATGAACGAATTGCTGGTGAGAGCCATTATCCACTATCTAAAATGCTAGGTTTAGCTATGGATGGTATTACCAGTTTATCAATCAAACCGATTCGTTTGATTACAAGCCTGGGTGTTTTGACATCACTCTTTAGTTTTCTATTGATTATTTGGGTTTTATGGAGTAAGGTTGCTGGTACGGTTGTGTCTGGATGGGCAAGCACCTATGCAATAGTTAGTTTACTTGGTGGAGTACAATTGATTAGTTTGGGAGTAATTGGTGAGTATATTGGAAAGATTTACCTAGAAACGAAACGTCGTCCTAGATATATTATCAGTGAACGTACTTTTGATAAGGATAGAATTTTATAGAATCTTTACTCTTTGAAAACTTTTCAAAATTTGGTATAATAGTACTACTCAAGGGAGTAGCTGGCAGAAACCTGTGATAGTGTCGTCATTCCGAATTTTATACTGAAAAGTATGCTTTCCGGCCCTATCTTAAACAGCGAGACTTGTTATGATTAACAGGTCTCTTTTTGTTTGTCGTGAAAAGATACGATGGGAAAAAGAGAGCCTGTTTTGCACACAATGTCAAGGAGGAGACACATGTCAAAAGAACAAAAACGCCAAGCGTTTTATACTCAAAGTCCTGAAGAGGTCTTGAAGGCTGTGGATGCGACCGAGCAAGGTTTGTCATCAAGTGAGGCGGAAAAACGCCTTGCTGAATTTGGCCACAATGAACTCGAAGAAGGCGAGAAACGATCAATCCTGGTCAAATTTATCGAGCAATTTAAGGATTTGATGATTATCATCCTAGTTGCGGCGGCTATCTTGTCAGTTGTGACTTCTGGTGGGGAAGATATCGCAGATGCCATTATCATCTTAGCCGTGGTAATCATCAATGCTGCCTTTGGTGTTTACCAAGAAGGAAAAGCAGAAGAAGCTATCGAAGCCCTCAAGTCTATGTCTAGTCCAGCTGCCCGTGTTCTTCGTGATGGGCACATGGCTGAGATTGACTCTAAAGAATTGGTTCCAGGAGATATTGTTGCCCTTGAAGCTGGTGATGTAGTACCTGCAGACCTACGTTTGCTAGAAGCCAACTCTCTTAAAATCGAAGAAGCTGCCCTGACAGGTGAGTCTGTTCCAGTCGAAAAAGACTTGACAGTTGAACTTGCTGCAGATGCTGGTATTGGTGACCGTGTCAATATGGCCTTCCAAAACTCAAACGTGACCTATGGTCGTGGTCTTGGTGTTGTAGTCAATACAGGAATGTACACGGAAGTTGGTCATATTGCAGGTATGCTCCAAGATGCGGATGAGACAGATACACCACTCAAACAAAACTTGAACAACCTTTCTAAGGTCTTGACCTATGCTATCTTGGTCATTGCCCTTGTTACTTTTGTGGTGGGTGTCTTCATCCAAGGGAAAAATCCACTCGGTGAGTTGATGACCTCTGTTGCCCTTGCCGTTGCAGCTATCCCAGAAGGGCTTCCAGCTATCGTGACTATCGTTCTTGCCCTTGGTACTCAAGTTTTGGCCAAACGAAACTCTATCGTTCGTAAGTTGCCAGCAGTAGAAACACTTGGTTCAACAGAAATCATCGCTTCTGATAAGACTGGTACGCTGACCATGAACAAGATGACGGTCGAAAAAATCTTCTACGACGCGGTATTACATGACTCAGCTGATGACATTGAACTAGGTCTTGAAATGCCCCTTCTTCGTTCAGTTGTCTTGGCTAATGATACGAAAATTGATGTGGAAGGCAACCTGATTGGTGATCCAACAGAAACAGCCTTCATCCAGTATGCCTTGGATAAGGGTTACGATGTCAAAGGATTTTTAGACAAATACCCTCGTGTGGCTGAGTTGCCATTTGACTCTGACCGTAAGCTCATGTCAACGGTTCACCCATTGCCAGATGGTCGTTTTCTTGTAGCAGTCAAGGGTGCGCCAGACCAACTTTTGAAACGTTGTGTTCTTCGTGATAAGGCTGGGGATATTGCTCCGATTGACGAGAAGGTTACAAACCTCATTCATACAAACAATTCTGAAATGGCCCACCAAGCCTTGCGTGTCCTTGCAGGTGCTTATAAGATTATTGATAGTATTCCAGAAAATCTCACTTCTGAGGAACTTGAAAATGATTTAATCTTTACTGGTTTGATTGGAATGATTGACCCTGAACGTCCTGAAGCTGCTGAGGCTGTTCGTGTGGCTAAGGAAGCGGGAATTCGTCCAATCATGATTACGGGTGACCACCAAGATACTGCAGAAGCTATTGCCAAACGTTTGGGAATCATTGATGCAAATGATACAGAAGGCCACGTTTTAACTGGTGCTGAACTCAACGAACTATCTGATGAAGACTTTGAAAAAGTAGTTGGTCAATACTCTGTTTATGCACGTGTGTCTCCAGAGCACAAGGTTCGTATCGTCAAGGCTTGGCAAAAACAAGGTAAAGTCGTTGCCATGACAGGTGACGGTGTCAATGATGCGCCAGCTCTGAAAACAGCCGATATCGGTATCGGTATGGGAATCACTGGTACAGAGGTTTCTAAGGGAGCTTCTGACATGATTCTTGCAGATGATAACTTTGCGACTATCATTGTTGCAGTTGAAGAAGGACGTAAGGTCTTCTCAAACATTCAAAAGACTATTCAGTACCTACTTTCTGCCAATACTGCTGAAGTGTTAACCATCTTCCTATCAACCTTGTTTGGTTGGGATGTCTTGCAGCCAGTTCATCTCTTGTGGATCAACTTGGTAACGGATACCTTCCCAGCTATCGCTCTAGGTGTTGAACCTGCGGAGCCAGGTGTTATGACCCATAAACCACGTGGACGTAAGGCAAGCTTCTTCTCAGGTGGTGTTTTCAGCTCCATCATTTATCAAGGAGTACTCCAAGCAGCCCTTGTTATGAGTGTTTATGGCCTTGCCCTTGCTTACCCAGTTCATGTGGGTGACAATCATGCCATTCATGCAGATGCCTTAACTATGGCTTTTGCAACCCTTGGTTTGATTCAGCTCTTCCATGCCTACAATGTCAAGTCGGTTTACCAGTCCATCTTGACAGTTGGCCCATTCAAGTCTAAGACCTTCAACTGGTCTATCTTGGTATCCTTCATCCTTCTCATGGCAACAATCGTCGTAGAACCACTTGAAGGTATCTTCCACGTAACCAAACTAGACTTGTCACAGTGGGGAATCGTTATGGGCGGAAGCTTCTCAATGATTATCATTGTCGAAATTGTTAAGTTTGTTCAACGTAAACTCGGCTTTGACAAGAATGCGATTTAAAAAAAGTCATCTTCGGATGGCTTTTTGCTACAGTTGAGGGAAAGGGCTTGCAGTTATCGGCTTTTGTGCTATAATTGCTATAATATAGTAAAAAGTAAGAGGAGTGTGAGGAAGTGGAGAAGAAAATTGTAAAGGATATTTTGTTTTTATCTCAGGTGTCTCAGCCGGCAAGTCAGGAAGATCTGTATCTTGCCAGAGATTTACAAGATACGCTCTTAGCAAATCGTGAGACCTGCGTTGGTATAGCTGCCAATATGATTGGGGTGCAGAAGCGCGTGATTATTTTTAATCTGGGCTTGGTTCCTGTGGTCATGTTTAACCCAGTGCTCCTGTCCTCTGAAGGACCTTATGAGACAGAAGAAGGCTGTTTGTCCTTGACAGGTGTGAGACCTACTAAGCGTTATGAAACCATAAGGGTTGCCTATCGTGACAGCAAGTGGCAGGAACAGACCATTACTTTGACAGGTTTCCCAGCCCAGATTTGCCAGCATGAACTGGATCACTTGGAAGGACGAATCATTTAGGAGGAAAGCAAATGAAACGGATAGTCTTTGAACTTATTTTTATCGCAACGACCTGGTATATCTTTTTACCGCCTCTTAACCTGACCAGCTGGGAATTTCTCTTTTTCCTCTGTGGGCATTTGCTGGTTGTAGCAATCTTATTTGGCTTTGGCAAGGGGATAAACCTTGTCAAAACGGTTCATGTGCGTCACGGCAAGGCGGAAGCTGCTTTAAATTTTGAGGGTTTCAAAATCAATCGGTTGGGGAAAGTTCTTTTAGCTTCTATTGGAGGAATTCTTTTCTTGGCAGCTTTGGTTTCCTTGGTGACTTCCAGCATTTTTCAGGCTAAAAATTATGCCAATGTAGTCACGGTGACGGAAAAAGACTTTACTGAATTTCCTAAGAGTGACACCAGTAAGGTTCCTATTTTAGATAGAAGTACTGCCGAAAAAATTGGCGACCGCTACTTGGGTTCCCTGACGGATAAGGTGTCGCAGTATGTAGCGGCAGACACCTATACTCAATTGACGATTGATGGAAAACCTTATCGGGTTACGCCTTTAGAATACGCAGACCCTATCAAGTGGTTTAATAATCAGGCCAAGGGAATCGGCGAATATATTAAGGTGGACATGGTAACCGGGAATGCAGACTTGGTAGATTTGAAGACACCAATCAAGTATTCGGACTCAGAGTATTTTAACCGCGATGTCAAGCGTCATCTGCGCTTTAAGTACCCAACCAAGATATTCAAGACTCCATCTTTTGAGGTGGACGATGAGGGCAATCCTTTCTATGTGGCGACGGTTTATCAAAAGCAATTTGGGCTTGCGGTTCCTCGTCCTGTTTCAGTCATTATCTTGGATGCTACAAATGGAGAAACCAAGGAATACAGCTTGGCTGATGTTCCAGAATGGGTGGACAGGGTCTATCCAGCTGAGGAAACCATTGAGCAAATCAACTACAACGGCAAGTACAAGGACGGTTTCTGGAATGCCATGATTTCCAAGAAAAACGTGACCCAGACTACCAAGGGCTATAATTACTTGTCTATCGGTAATGACATCTACCTCTACACAGGTGTGACATCGGCTAATGCAGATGAAAGTAATCTTGGTTTCATCCTTGAAAATATGAGGACAGGAGAAATCACTAAGTATAGCTTGGCTTCTGCGACCGAAGAGTCAGCCCGTGAATCAGCAGAAGGTGCTGTTCAGGAGAAATCCTACAAGGCGACCTTCCCAATCCTCATCAACCTCAATGACAAGCCTCTCTACATCATGGGCTTGAAGGACAATGCTGGTTTGGTCAAAGAGTACGCTCTGGTAGACGCAGTCGAGTACCAAAATGTTATCGTAGCTACGACAGTGGAAGAGCTACTCAGCAAGTACGCCAATAAAAACGACCTTGAAATTGACAATGCAACAACAGAAAGCATCAAGGGTGTGGTAGCAGACCTCAAATCAGCTGTTATCAAGGGCGACACCGTCTACTTCTTTAAAGTTGATGGTAAGATATACAAGGTTAAGGCCTCTGTATCAGATGACCTTCCTTACCTTGAAAATGGTAAAACCTTTGAAGGACAAGTTGGTAAAGATAATTACCTCAAGACCTTTAAAGTGCAGTAAAAACAGCTTTATTTAAGAAATATATGTTATAATAAGGTAAATTAAGCCTAATGGAGGACAAAGAAATGGGTTTTTATGTGATGCTTGCTTCAATGCTACTCGGACTGCTCGCTTTGAAGATAGGTTTTTCTCAGTTCAAGGAGAAAAAAGATAAATTCTTATCTATCTTAACAAGTTTAGCTGGCATAGCCCTTGTTCTCGTGGCTGTCTGGTTAGGATGGCCAAAATAACCAGAGAAACCTCGGTCAAACCGAGGTTTTTCAAATGAATTTCTTGGTAGTAGCTAAAAAATATGCTACACTATCAATATGAAAATTTTAATCCCAACAGCAAAAGAAATGAACACAAACTTGCCAAGTATCGAAGCTGCTCCTTTAAAACAAGAAAGTCAGGCCGTGCTTGATGTCTTGACCCTCTATTCTGCTAGTCAATTGGAGAGTTTTTATAAGGTTTCAGCCGAGAAGGCAGCGGAGGAATTTCAAAATATCCAAGCTTTGAAAAGCCAAACTGCTCAACACTACCCAGCCTTGAAACTTTTTGATGGGCTCATGTATCGTCATATCAAGAGAGACAAATTGACCGCGGCGGAACAAGCCTATCTTGAAACTCATGTCCTCATTACCTCGGCTTTGTACGGTGTCGTTCCAGTCTTGTCACCTATGGCCCCTCACCGTTTGGATTTTTTGATGAAATTAAAAGTCGCTGGTAAGACTTTGAAGAGCCATTGGAAGGCAGCCTATGATGAAGCTGTGAAGCAGGAAGAAGTGATTTTCTCCCTCTTGTCGTCCGAGTTTGAGACCGTATTTTCTAAGGAGATTAGAGAAAAAATGGTGACCTTCAAATTCATGGAGGATAGAGGCGTCCAGCTGAAAATTCACTCAACCATTTCCAAGAAAGCCCGTGGAGCCTTTCTAACGTCTCTGATAGAAAATCAAGTGCAGACGGTGGAGGAAGCTCGTCGCTTAAGCTTTGCAGGATTTAACTACCGACAAGATTTGTCACAGCAGCGGGAATTGGTTTTTGTTAAGAAAGTATAGAAGAGAAAAATTCAAATTGAGAATCAACTTCTTTTTTCTAAAATGTATGAGGTTGGTTAAAAAATCTTTAAAATCAGAAAAATGCATATTATCAGATATTGGAAAAATTTGATGATATGCATTTTATTTTTCTAGAGTATTTTGGAGATTTTATACTTCAATTTTACTAGGATTGAAATAAAAAAGGTAAATTCTTGATTTCATCGCTTTTGTAACTAAAATGAATCGAAAAAAAGAGCGCACAAAAT